>JALWYO010000046.1 GCA_026992735.1 Deltaproteobacteria bacterium | reverse complement strand
TCTTTTGCAATAAAAGGGGCATATGCCTCGTCGATGATCCAGGTTGTCTCTGGATACTGCCTGATGATTTCCACGAGATCAGCCGGTGCTATGAAGAGCCCTGTAGGATTGTTTGGATTGCAGAGAAAAAAAAGAGATCCTGCCATGTCCTGTTTGTTGAGTGATTTTATATCAGATATAAATTCCCCGGCTGATTTCCTGCTGCCATCAACATAAGGTCCCATGTATTCCACATGAACTCCAGACGCATGGCAGGAATCACTGTAGTCAGAATATGTGGGAAGTGGTATAAACGCGCGCCTGGCATCCAGAATGCGTGGCAGTGCAAAAATCCACTGGGTAGTGCCGCTGCCCAGCAGGAAGGATTCTTCCGGAAGGCCATACCGCTCGGACAGCTTTTCCCTCACTGAATAGCTGTCCACCTCCGGCAGGAGGTGGAGCTGATCCATGTTTTGAAAAAGATATTCCTGAAAGCCATCAGGATAGGGCAGGGGACTGCAGTTGGAGCTGAAATCCAGCACTTCCTGGGGCTTTATTCCCAGTTCCCTGCTCAGGGAATAAACATCACCACCGTGTCCAAATAGCATTATGACCTCTGTTAAGTATTTTCATAATATGTCAATGTCGGGGTTTTTTTTATGAACAACTGTTATTTTGGCGCAGGCCCGAATGATCTCTCAAATAACTCTTTTATAGCCCTTTTGCCATCTTCGGTAAGGTGCCTGGTGCCCGTGCCGGCAAATGTCTTGTATTCTATCACAGGGAGATCTTCCTGCCATTTGTTATCTTTCCAGGTGAACCACTTGTTTTTGTCCTGGTCGTAGACGCTGACAGGCCTGTTGAAGAGTTTGCCAAGCTCTATGGCCCATCCGGTACCGCCTTTTACTGTGTCATCGCCCTGTATCCAGCCTACGGCGAATATCTGGTGTCCGTTGTTTACTACGTGAAAGATAGACTGTATGACCTTCCTGATCTTGTTGGCTTCGGCATAGGTCCTGTGCATCCTCTTGGATACTATTTCCATGCTGATGTCACCCTGCTTCAGCTCTTCATCAGACAGGACACGTATATCCTTGACCCTGTCCATTTTATGGCCCTTGAATGAGAAGTTGACCTCATTGACGCCCCATTTTTCAGCACATTTGCCGAATTCCACTTCAGCGCCGCGCAGTCCGCCGCTGAATAATGTATAGTCAGATGTTTTAGACATTGTTTGTTTCCTCCAGTTTTTTAAGTTTTGTTATGTAAAGTATGTCTGTCCATGGAAAATATTATTGTAAATAAATTTAGGTTTGGTCATGATATCTGCTGTAATACAGTTTGATATAGGCCGTTCTTCCGGGTAGTATTCAGCTCAAGAGGTTTGTCATGTATATAAAAATGACATTGATATGAGTTGCAGACAGAGTTTGGTAGACGAGGTTATTTTTGAGAAAACGGCCTGCTATAAGTCGTTAAGGAAGCCTTTGAGCTGTTCTTTCAGAGACCTCAAGGCCATTCCCCGGTGACTGATCTTGTTTTTTTCATCCTTGGTGATTTCTGCCATGGTCTTTTGGCTGCCCCTGGGTATAAATACAGGATCGTATCCAAATCCCTGTTTGCCCCTGGGCATCTCTGTTATAGCTCCTTCGCATACACCCTCAGCAGAGATACATCTTCCATCCGGCTTGCAGGTTACTATAACACACTTAAATCGTGCAGTTCGTTTGCCTGAGGGTATATTTTGCAGCTCTTTCAGTAATTTTTGGTAATTTCCCTGGTCAGAGGCATGTTCGCCAGCATATCTGGCTGAGAACACACCGGGTTGTCCATTAAGCGCATCCACTTCCAGGCCGGAATCATCGGCAATGGCTGTCAAGCCCGTGGCCTTGGCTACAGTAGAGGCCTTTTTCATGGCATTTTCGTAAAAAGTGCTGCCATCTTCCACTATCTCAGGAATATCTCCAGCCTGATCCATGGCTATTACTTCTATGCCCATGTCAGCCAGGAGTGTCTGCATTTCAGAGATCTTACCTTTATTTTGTGTTGCCAGAATAACTTTCATGATGTTGTTTCCTTATACTGCTGGAGAATTCTATTGTTACTGCGCCTCCTGGACAGAGATTGAGGCACCTCATGCATCTTATGCATTTGGTTGAATTTATATCATCTCTTCCATCTGCAAATGATACTCCTGTGGGACAAATGAGTTCGCAAGCCTTGCATTCTACACATACATCATCATGGAATTTCAACCTTAACCAGCTTATTTTGTTGAAAAAACCAAAGATAAGCCCAAGAGGGCATATGGCCCTGCAAAACGGCCTCATGTTTACAGTGCTCCATAGAATGATGATAATGAGCAAGGTCGTTTTACTGAAAAATAATTTTCCTGCCATTTCTCTGAGCCCTGGATCAATAAGCATTAACGGCAGCCCGGCTTCAAGGGTTCCGGCAGGACATATAAATTTACAGAACCATGTTTGTCCATAACCTGCAGCATCAGTAACGAGTAAGGGCAATATGATTACGAATAGAAAGAGGAACAGATATCTGCCATAGGCCAGAGGCCTCCAAAAAGGCAGTTTCCGTATCCTGGTAGTCTTGAAAAGGATATCCTGCAGGAAGCCGAAGGGACAGAGCCAGCCACATGGTGCACGCCCTATAACAGCGCCTATCATGCCTATGTATCCCAGAATATAGAGGCCCAGGCTTGTTTTGCCTATTGCAAGATTTGTCTTCAGGCTGGCAAGGGTATTTTGAATGGCCCCAAGAGGACAGGAGGCTATGGCTGCAGGACAGGAATAACAGTTGATGCCAGGGAAGCAAATATGTTTTACCGGCCCGGTATAGATAGGATTTGACTGCGTGATCCACAACCTGCAGTTTGCAATAAAGGCCGATACAAGCTGGATAAAGCGTCTTAATTTTTCCATCAGCCAATCCCTATACAGCTGAGGCAGATAGTAATGCCCTTGCGAAACACATCGTTTGCTTCACCAAGCATTAAACCGGCAATACACAGGGTCATAAAAAATATAAATATAAGAAGTGGTAATCTGTTTTTCATGGTCTGGCTGTTTAGCGCTGCCCCGCGATTAAGATCTTATTCCTATGCCTATTGCGGCCTTGTTGGTAATTTTGTTAATAATTATATTATTGATATTTTGTGCTGCTGTTACTGTCATCTCAGTTTTTTATCTTTTCCAGTGCCGAATGAGTTTTATGGCCCAGGCTGCTAACCGTTTTATCTCGTCTATCATCGATTTTGATAACTGTATATATACGCATCACGCCCATTGAGAATGTGGCATTGTGCATCTCGTTTGCAACCCTGAATAGATCGGCAGGCTCTCCAGTTACTGTAGTGCCCATATCATGTAATTCGAATTCCAGTCCCGATATCTTGAGGATTTTCAGGGTCTCTGCCACATAGCCTGAAAGGCTTGTACCGCCAGTGCCGATTGGAACTATGCTTATTTCCATGAATGCCATATTTCTAAATCCTGTATCACCTGTTTTTTGTAAGAATATTAATAAAACGGCTGCTGGGCAAAAATGGGCGATGCTGGGAAGAATTTTTGACCATGTTAGGCATTGATTGACTGTTAAAGATATTGAAAGAGATAATGAGGAGTCTGGTAGTGAAATCAGGCACTCAAACGCTGATCAAGGAAAATGGAGGCGGCGCCCGGATTCGAACCGGGGAATAACGGTTTTGCAGACCGTCGCCTTAGCCACTTGGCTACGCCGCCTCAGATTGATGAGGTTCATTAACATACAGGAATTTTTTTGGCAAGGCCAAAGGTCCTAAATATTGATATTCATATCCCTAATGCCTGACACAAGCTCCTGAAATTGTTCCGGATAGAGTGATTGCGGCCCGTCTGAAAGGGCTTTCTCAGGATGTGTATGAACCTCTATGATAAGTGCGTCTATTCCCATGGCTGCTGCAGCCCGGGCAAGTGGTATCACCTGGTCTCTTCTGCCAGCTGCATGGCTTGGGTCAACCACCACAGGCAGGTGGCTTTCTTTTTGCGTATAGGGTATCGCATTGACATCCAGTGTATTTCTTGAATGTCTGGTAAATGTCCTGATACCCCTTTCACACAGCATGACCTGTTCGTTGCCCTCTGACATGATGTACTCGGCTGCCATGAGGAATTCGTCCATTGTGGCCCACATCCCCCTCTTGAGCAGCACTGGTTTACCGGCCTGTCCCGCTCTTCTCAACAGCCTGTAATTCTGCATGTTCCTGGTGCCTATCTGGATGATGTCAGTATATTCCTCTACCAGGTCGCATACCTCGTGATCCGTGGCCTCTGTAACTATGAACAGGCCGGTCTCTTCCCTGACCCTTGCCAGTATCTCAAGTCCTTTCTTCCCGAGGCCTTGAAATGAGTATGGTGAAGACCTGGGCTTGAAGGCACCGCCCCTGAAGAGTTTTGCGCCAGCCTCCTTGACGGCATGGGCTATTTCCAATGCCTGATTTTCGGATTCCACTGCACATGGGCCTGCCATCAGGACGAGCTTGTCTGCTCCGATGCATACTTTGTTGTCCCCGGTCCCCAGGGTGATCACCGTGTCTTTGGCGTGCATTTCCCTACTAACCAGCTTGTAGGGCTTTGATACGGGGATGACATCTCTTACTCCAGGGAGATCAAGAAACATGGCAGGATCAACCGGCCCCTTGTTTCTGAGAACTCCAACGGCCGTCCTTTCCCCTCCTGGAATAGGCTTCGCTTCCCATCCCTGATCCTCAATGCGTCTTATTACTGCGTCAAGATCAGTGGCAGCAACCTCCTTGTGCATGACTATGAGCATTTAAATCTCCCTTCAATAAAATAAAAAAGCTTCTTGACCAGGTCATATACAGGCCGGCAAGAAGCTGAATCTAAAAGAGAATGCAGTTTTATGAAGATGAATCTGCTGAGGATGAACCTGCGGAGGACGTTGTCTTCTTAACGGTTTTTTTCTTTACCGCGGCCTTGTCTCCAGGTGCATTCTTTTTTGTTGAGGCGTTTCCAGTCTTCTTGCTGGCGTAATCTGTCACGTACCAGCCAGACCCCTTGAGGTGAAATGAGGATTGAGATATGAGCTTTTTCATAGGCCCGCCGCACTGTTCGCATTCTTTGAGTGGTGGATCTGTAATCTTCTGCCAGTTTTCTACAATGTTTCCACATGATTCACACTGATATTCATATATAGGCATAGTAAAAACCTCCTTTTATGTAAGCAATCCTTGAACCTGTTCCCCAGTAAAAAAATCTACTACTGTCTTTATCCCAGAAACAGGTGCATTTGTAAGTATCTCGTTTGTAAGGTCGTGAACCTTCTCTTCTTCGGCGCGTTTATCTTCCTCGTCTGCTGTGCATTCAAACATGGCAAATCTGGCTATGTGAATAAGTTCATGCGCCAGAATGTATACGAAGAAAGGCCAGAGCACGCGCTCAATCCCACCTGTAACTGCCAGAACCCTGTTGTCATAGATGATAATTCTATACATGCAGGAGTCATCGGCTCCAGAGTCCTTTTTGCACAGGGGCTTGGCAAATTTCATCAGGTGAGCATAGGCATCACGAGGTATTTCAGTAGGCTCCGCATGCTTCAATGTATTGATTTCGTAAGGATTTTTTAGCCAGTAATCCGTAGTGAGACGGAAATAATCGCTTACGATATCTTCTGAAACTGTGACTGCTTGGTCTAACAGGTTGATATGAGACGGCAGAAAAAGCTCCCCATGTATTCTGTTGACAGCCTGCATATGTATAAATTTTCATGCTGGAGTCGTGACACTGACAAATTTATCACGCCAGTTTATCACGCCAGCCCCCTAATTAAGCCTGGTGCATATTAGCATGAACATACAGCATCAGTATTTTGTATTCCAGCAATAAAATTAGTGCTGGCGATAGATGGTGTCAAGTCAAACAGTTTTTGCCGCCAGGGTCTATAGCGGGGAATTTTATTTTACATAACGCAGATTTTTGAAATCATGATTGTTTATCCTGTCTATATTTAACATTATATTTTATAATAATCGTGCATTGTAATAATCCAGGTTCTCTCTTGGTGGTTTAGCGAGATATCCGCATTGGGAGGACTGGTAAATTTTACCAATGGCATTAATCATTTAAATAAATGAGAGGCCGGTAATAGCATGCAAATCCAGATGGGCAGTGTTGTGCATTTACTTCCTTAGTCATGATGCACAGGCTGCATGAAAAAGTTTAGCAGGAGGAACGTAGAAATGGGCAAAAAGATACTTGTAATCGGCGGAGTGGCTTGTGGTCCAAAGGCTGCCTGCAGGGCTAAGA
>JALWYO010000045.1 GCA_026992735.1 Deltaproteobacteria bacterium | reverse complement strand
CTCTTCTTCTGCCTGCATCTTGGCTATGAGCCGCTCCTTTTCCCGCTCCCTGGCCTCTTTACCTGCCTCAAGAGCTGATTCCAGGACCGCCTTTTTGGCCTCAACCGCCTCTCTGCTCTTTTCAAGCAGTTCGTTGGCCTTGTCCTTTACCTCATCAGCCACCTTCAGTGCCTCTTCTCTGGCGGCAGTGGCCTGGCCCTTTATCATCTCTCTTGCTTCCTGCCCTGATTTCGGGGTTACCAGCAGGGCCAGACCTGCCCCTACTGCTCCGCCCATCAGAAATGCCAGGGCAACGCTGCCTGCTGAAAAACGACCTTCACTCATTTGACTTACCTCCTTTTGTATATATATTTTCTGCTATGAATTCCAATGATTTACGTGCGCCAACTGCCATGCTTGCAAACTGCACGGCAAGGCCGCTTATCCCGCCTTTGGCGATGTCTGTGGCCAGCTTAACAGTCTGACCAGCCTCGTTCACTGCCTCAAACAGGCTGTCTGTAGCCTTTATCTTCTGCTGGATATCAAACGTAATTTCCCTGGCGCCAGACACAAGATCCTTTGTTTCAACAAGTATGGGAGGGACCTCTTCTTCCAGCCTCTTCTGAATGACCCTTTCCAACTCCTGATAGGCAGCAGCTGTCTTATCCAGCGTCCCCATGAGCACGGAGGCATCCTCCTGGAATTTTTCCAGGCGGCTTACAGTTTCAGACAATGTATTGTTCACCGTGTCCTCCAGACCTTTTAGGCCTTCTACCACAGGTTTTATATCCTCCAGAAGAGAATTTACATTATCTGCAGCAGTATCAAGCCTGGAAAGCGTCTGGAGAACGCCTCTGACCAGCTTCACCAAAAAAAACGCCAGTATGAAGCAGAGAATTGTTATCCCAACAAGACAAAGCTGCTCCGTGGTCATATTATTCAATAGATTTTGCAGGGACACGATCTCCTCCAGCAGGTTTTTGGTAACTGATCATGGGTTCCAATGGGCTTTACTGTATATATTCCCATTCTGTAAGCGCTCACAGAGTGCCGCAGATGTAAGGCGGCGGGCGCGCAGTCGTACTCCCTGTACTTCAAGCGCCCGCCAACACAACAGATGCGGTGCCCTGTGAGCGCTTACGGTTTTTTCAATAACCAGGCTGTTTATAACAGACAATAAGTAGTGAGTCTCTATTTTTCAACCAGAGGAGACGGGGCAAATCCGGATAAGCAGGCGGAAAGAAACCTGGAGAAATTATACGTTCAGGACGGACAAGACAGCCTCGTAAAGATCGTCCATCCTGAAAGGCTTGGAAAGAAACGGTATGTCTTGCTCCCTTATCCTGTTGACATGCTCTTCTCTGTCAACATAACCGCTTAACAGTAATACAGACATGGTAGGCCACCTGCCCATGACCTGCTCAACGAATTCCATGCCGTTGCCGTCGGGAAGCACCACATCACTAATGAGCAGGTCTATGTCCTTGCCTATCCTGTTCATCAGGTAGTTTGCCTCCTGGATATTCGAGGATGAGAGCACATCGAAACCAAATGTCTTGAGCATCTCCCTGGTTATGTTCAGGACCAGGGGATCATCTTCCAGCACCAGGACAGTAAGCTCCCTGCCTATTTTCTCCGTGAGCGCATATCGTTCAGGAACATGGTCAATGACGGCAGAACCCGCAGCAGGTACGGCCTCACCTGTGTATGCAGGTAAAAATATATCTCAAGTTTCTGACTTAGGTTAACATATTGTAATTATAGTGTTATTTTGAAATAATCGTTGGCTGTTTTTCAACATGTCTATTGCGCTCGACATAA
>JALWYO010000044.1 GCA_026992735.1 Deltaproteobacteria bacterium | reverse complement strand
TAGGCATCGTCCAGGACCTTGATCGCGCCGTCCTTGTCACCCTCTCCCCACAGGTCCTGAGAGAGTTTGCAGAGTTCAAGGGCCATGTCCAGCTTGCCCTGGTCGGAATCAGGATCCACCTTGCTGGTATCTATAGGGCAGGTTCCTGCCTCGGGGAACAGGTCTTGCAGATCTTGTTTTATCCTTTTTCTGTTTTGTGTTTCTCCCTGCCTTGCAGGTTTTACATATTTTTCAATAATTGAATTGCTTTTTTCCCTGGCAGTGAGGGTGCCCTGCTTGGGCGCACAGGCACAGAGGGTTGTCATAATAATGGATATAAGGATAAAGGTTCGAATCAAAACAGGCTCCTCCGCTCTTGTCCTCTGCTGTTGGCAGACCGGCACACACCCGGATATCAGGTTGTGTTCCTATTTGGGTCGCTTTGTATGAATGCTCTAAAATAACATCCTGATAACATATTTGCCAAACATGATTTTGCACTTATTGCCTGTTGGCTCTTCTTGCCAAAATATCGGGGGGCGTATAGTCTGTCTGCTGTGAAAGTAAGGGGCGGTATGTCCATGTCCCGCCTCTGAAATCCGGTAACTTCTCAATAAATCATGGCTAATGATTTTGGATTAATTTCAACCCAGCAAAAGCTTGTTTAACACGAAGGACACGAAGTGATACTAATATGAATTCTTCGTGTCCTCCGTGAACCTCGTGGTTATATATAATGTAAATGTGAATTACGTCTCCATCTCACGGGCTTTTTTGAAAAGTTACTAAATCCGGTATATTGATTTAGTTTGAAAAATATTTTGAGAGGTGCATATTGGCTGAATTCAAGGCAGGTGTTGCTTCGGGCCATTCGCTTGTAACGCAGGCAGCCTGGCAGGTTATGTCAGAAGGCGGCAACGCCTTTGATGCTGCAGTGGCCGCAGGGTTTGTCGGGGCGGTAGCGGAGCCTGCCCTAACTTCCCTTGGCGGCGGTGGTTTTCTGTTGGCAAGACCTGCAGACAGCCCTGAAATCCTGTTCGATTTTTTCGTGGATACGCCGGGCAAGGGCCTTGCCGCCAAGTCTTTTAATCCGCATTTTTTCCCTGTAACCGTGGAATTTCCTGGTTCCAGCCAGGTTTTTAATATAGGGCTGGGTTCTGTAGCAGTGCCCGGTAACCTTAAAGGCCTTCTCCATGTGCATTCAAGGCTTGGCCGTATGGATCTTGCCGATGTACTGGCACCTGCAGAAGCCTATGCCAGGGATGGTGTAAGGCTGAACAGCCATCAGGCCTATTTTCTCTCGCTTCTCGAACCGATAATGCTTTTTTCTGATTACGGAAAAGAGATATTTTCCCCGGACGGGCAATATTTACAGGAGGGCCAGGTGCTGCGTAACCCTGAACTGGCGGAATTTCTGCGCGAGCTGGGACGTTCCAATGGGCAGTTGGCTCAGGAGTTTTACAGGGGAGATATAGCCAGGAGAATCGTAAGCGACATGGTCAACGGAGGAGGGCTGTTGACCATGGAAGATCTTGAATCATTCCAGGTGATGGAGCGTGAGCCTCTGCAGGTGAAGTTTTGCGGATACGAGCTTTTGACAAATCCTCCCCCGTCCTTCGGCGGTTTCTACGTGGCTGTTACCCTGGAACTGCTGGATATGCCGGGGTTTAATGGCTGTGATTGGGGGGATGGCCGACATCTGTGTCTTCTGGGTAAGGCCATGCAGCTTGTGGAGGATTACCGCGAGAAGACCGAGACTGTCCTGCGCAAGCCGGGGCATAACTGGTTTGAACAGGCTGCTGATGAGTTGCGCCCCTGTTTTTCAAGGGGTACCACCCATGTGAGCATATGTGATTCAATGGGCAATATGGCCAGCATGACCACATCAAATGGCGAAGGCTCAGGTTACTTTGTGCCTGGAACCGGCATAATGCTGAACAACATGATGGGGGAGGACGACCTGCATCCCGGTGGGTTTCATTCCTCGCCACCTGGCATAAGGGTTGGATCAATGATGTCGCCTTCCATAATAAAGAAAGACGGATGTCCACATATGGTGCTGGGAAGTGGCGGAAGCAAGAGGATAAGAACGGCGCTGGCACAGGTGATGATAAACCGCCTGTGTTTCAATCTGCCTCTTCAGGATGCTATAAACAGGCCCCGGATACACTGGGACGGCGAAATTTTTCAGGTGGAGTCAGGGTTCCCGGACGGCAGCCTTGATAAATTTGCCAGGGTTTTTCCTGTAAATGTCTGGCAGGATATAGATGTGTATTTTGGAGGTGTGCATGCCGTGGACCCTGTAGCTGGTGATGCTGCAGGTGATCCAAGAAGGGGAGGGTTTGCCCTGTCCCAGCAGGATGGGCCGGGAATACCCTGATGCGGCTGCCATCTGATTGATGAAAAACGAGGTAATATCTGGATGAAGATAGCAGTCTGTGGAAAGGGTGGCGTAGGCAAGAGCACCATAAGTGCCCTGCTTGTCCAGGCACTCCTGGACCAGGGACGCAAGGTACTGGCAATAGATGCCGATCCCAGCCCGCACCTTGCAAGGCTTCTGGGGCTTGGGCGCAAGACCATTGTCCCCATTGCAGAAATGAAGGATCTGCTCCAGCAGCGTTCTGAGAGGAATGGCCCGTTTTACAACATGAACCCCAGAGTTGATGATCTCCCGGACAGGTTTATGGAGAAGCAGGGTAGCCTCAGGCTGATGGTGCTCGGGGCCATCCCCCAGGGAGGCGCTGGATGCGCATGTGCAGAAAATGCTGTACTCAGGAACCTGCTGAACCGCCTTCTGCTCTCGGAAGGGGAGGATATAGTCCTTGATATGGAGGCAGGCGTGGAGCATCTCGGGCGTGGCACCATTGCGTCTGTGGATCATATCCTCATAGTTGTCCAGCCTTACAGGGGGAGCATTGAGACTGCAGGAAAGATAGAAACCCTTGCCAGAGACCTGAAGATAAAGAGCCTGCATGTTGTAGCCAGCAATATCCAGGACAGCTCTGACATGGATTTTATAAGGGAGAGTTGCGGTGTGGAGCCAGTCGGGCAGTTTCCGTTTTCATCTGAAGTGCGTATGGCTGAACGGGAGGGCAGGCCAGTGGCCTCTGTTGACAAGCGGCTCCTGGATGCAGCTGCAGAACTGATACAGAATCTGGAACCCGTCCTATGAACCATGAATATGCAGGGCTTGCCGATGTTCAGAGCATGGTGGACAACAGGCGTATTCCATTGAGGCGGGTGGGGATAAAGAACATACGTTATCCCATCACGGTCCTGGACAAGGCCAGGGGGCATCAGCAGACAGTGGCAAGTATAAATATGTATGTGAATCTTCCCCATCAGTTTAAGGGCACACATATGAGCCGCTTTGTAGAGATTCTCAATGAATACAGGCAGGAGATCAATGTTCGGACCTTCGAGATGATCCTTTCGGCCATGAGAGAGCGGCTTGATGCCCAGGAAGCCCATCTGGAGATCGATTTCCCATATTTTATTGAAAAGACCTCTCCAGTCACTGCAACAAAAGGCTTGATGGAATATGGCTGTGGCCTGCATGGCAGCATGACAGATACCCTGGACATGCTGCTCATAGCCAGGGTGCCTGTAACAACGGTCTGTCCATGTTCCAAGGAGATATCGAGTTATGGCGCCCACAACCAGCGGGGAGAGGTGCGGGTCAGGGTTCGGTTTGACAGGTTTATCTGGCTGGAAGATGTGATACATGTGGTGGAAAGCTGTGCCTCTTCAGATGTCTATTCTGTATTGAAGAGGCCTGACGAAAAGTACGTGACAGAGTATGCCTATGACCACCCCATGTTCGTGGAAGACCTGGTAAGGGCAGTTTACCAGGGGATCAAGGAACTTCCGGAGGTTACCTGGTTTTCGGTTGAGGCGGAGAATTTCGAGTCTATACACAACCATTCCGCCTATGCCTATGCGGTCTCTGAATGATTCTAAGATGATGCGCGCGGCGTTTCTTTCAAGGTTCACCAGGCCGCTGTGCGGGTTTCGTATCCTTACAGCACAAAGGCACTTCCCTCTTGCCGGCCTGACTGCGGCTGAAGTTGGCTTCCTTGTGGTGAAACCTTTAAAGAACCGCCCCGCCTCTTGCCCCCATCATCCAGGGCAGGGGATGTCTCCCGCATGTTCCACCCTGGCAAGTAGTGTTATTTTTCCCCGGTTGCGCCCCCGCTGCTCTTCCTCGGGATCGGGAGGAATTCCACTGTCGGCTCTCTTTTGACCGGCTGGGGAAACAGGCTCATGAGTTCATAGAATCTGTTAGGCATATCAGTCTTGATCGGCAGACCCATCGCCTTGGCCTCGTTCCATGAGATGGGGTGATCATGCGTCCATGTTCCCTGGCTAAGCAGCTGTGACAGTTCTGTGGCCTTTTCTCTTCCCATCTTGTCTGCCAGCAGGTCAGTGACATTCAGCTTCATCTGTTTCAGTGCCTTTTCTGCTATGTCTGCCATTACTATGGAGTTGTCCTCTACCTTTTCTATAGGCTTTTTTTCCAGTACCTTTATCAGTGAGGCTGCCGGGCTGTTGCCCATCTGGGGGTCTACCGGGCCAAGGACTGCATGTTTATCCATAACTATTTCATCTGCCGCAAGGGCAATAAGGGTTCCTCCGCTCATGGCATAATGGGGCACAAATGCTGTTACCTTTCCCTTGTGATCCTTGACCGCTCTGGCGATCTGGAGGGCAGCGAGTACCAGGCCGCCCGGAGTGTGCAGCACCAGGTCTATTGGCATATCCGGGTCAGTCATGTGAATGGCCCTTATGACCTGCTCTGAATCGTTGATATCTATGAATTTCATTACCGGAAATCCAAGCAGGCTCATGGTTTCCTGCCTGTGTATAAGGAGAATTACCCTGGAATTCCGCTCTTTTTCTATCTTGGCAATGGTGCGCTGCCTCGCTGCCTCTAACATTTTTTGCTTGAGTACAGGCTGAAGCGCGGTCATCATGAAGAATATCCAGAAAATGTCCATGGGAGTCATAGTGTCACCTCGTATTTATTGATTTCACCTGATGCTATGAAACTAAAGGAATAGCAGTCAGGCAGAACAATTTGTTAAGGTTTGCTTATTCCTAAATCTTTACATATTTTCTTAACAAGATTTTCATCGATTTCCCGATGACGGGGAATTGTAGAAACCTTCTTGTCTAATTCATTTACATATACAGTGTGATTATTTCCTTCACGCAAAAATTTACATCCATGCCTTTCCAAATATCTGATTAAATCTCTGCGTTTCATGTAACAGCCAGGTCGAAAGATTCTTTGATTATTTCTTTTCCAGACAGTTCTGCTTCAGCTATTTGCCGATTTGATTCCAGTACAAGATAAATCGCCTCTATAAGGTTTTTTTTTGCTTCTTCTAATGTAGCTCCCTGAGTGTTAGCTCCTGGCAGTTCTTCTACATATCCTATGTAGCCATAAGGTGATTTTTCAAATACCGCTGTCAGGTTGATATGCATTTCTCTCTCCTTCTAATTTGTTTGTCGCAATTTATATTTTATTATGTCAGATATTGATTGCAATGCCGGGGATAATCGCAATATTAAAAAAGAAGAAGATATAACCAGTTGTACTATTTGCCAGGAGTAATTCTGAAAACGCATGAAGGCATTCCACAGTCACGGCCTTGACATTAATCCGGGATTAAAGCCTGTCTCTGGATTCCAGCAATCCCCATGGCCTGCTGTGGTCCGGGAAGCGTCTCCTGCAATACTCATGAGCCAGAAAGAACCTGTATGTCAACATACCGCATAAAAATCCGCCGATATGCGCCCACCATGCAATGCCCCCGGACATGCCAGAGGCCATTATGGAGAATGTTCCGCTGAATACCTGTTCGAAAAACCAGAAGCCTAGGAAGAATACGGCAGGTACGTCAAAGAAGAACGGGAATATGAAGATGGGGATCATTATGATGATCCTGGCCCTTGGAAAGAGCAAATAATATGCTCCCATTACACCTGCAATGGCACCGGATGCCCCTATAGTTGGCATGGTGGAGTCAGGATTTGTATATATATGTATTGCCGAGGCCACCAGGCCGCACAGGAGGTAGAACAGCAGAAACCTCCACGGTCCCATTTCATCCTCGATATTGTCTCCAAAGATCCAGAGAGTCCACATATTCCCTATAATGTGCAACCAGCCTCCATGAAGGAACATGCAAGTAAACAGGGGCAGTATGGCCTTTGGGACAAGCCCAACGCTCATGGCCCAGTCAGGATGCGTGTACCTTGCAGGTACTACTCCATAAAGATATACGAGGTGTTCAAGAAGTTTGGGCGGAAGTGTTGTCTCGAACAGGAATACAATCACGCAGATGGCCATGATGGTCCAGTTCATCAGGGGTGGGCACTTGCGCGGGATGCTGTCTTGGATGGGAAACATAGTATTTTAATCCATAGTGGCCGAAGGCATTATAGTTTTCATAAAACAATATCTAAAGATCTCATCACCTATTTGCTGACTTTGGCGGTAACCCTAAATAAATCCTGAAGAAATAGCCAGCATGCTCATGGATAAAGATGGCTATCAGCAAGCTGGTTATTATAGCCAATATAGTGATGGTTTCGTAAAAAATCAGCCTCACTACCACCATATTTTGGCAAGCTACGAGTAAATATTATAGTTAATACAAGCCATAATATCAAGTTTATGTATAATTTCAAAATACATACATAAAACAGCCCTCTCCGAGGTGATATGCAGCGCGTAATGCCACTGGGCGTAATGCCTCTGGATGTTAAAAGAGAATTGCTGTATCGTCTCCTCATCTGTCAGGTTAAGTGCCTGCTGTAGAATGAGAGCGCTTATCATGCCATAAAGCTCCTTAGTCGAGCGACTAAGGGTTTTTTAAAATTGCTTTATCTCACAGATAGGCATTGAAGGCAGTATATGTTCACGAAATAGCTCCGGCTATCCAGCATCTAACATCTGGCGCCTTTTGGGTGCAAGTAAGGCCCATGGATCGAAAATGTTGTGCTGTCTGGGAGGTTTTATCCAGACCATGATTTTGCCTTTAGCTTCTTGAAAATTTTATAAAAAAATACCAGATTACAGAAAAAAGACAATACATGCTTTCGGTTTTTCTTCTAATATTTCAACAAGATAGAGAAGCCGGACTTTTTATGGGTTCATCAACAGTTCAAATGCAACTAATAATGAAGGTGGTCCGGGCAAGGAACTACAGTGTTTTCCTGGCTGCTTTATCCCTGTTGTTGTGCAGCTGCACCGGGTATCATCCTGTTCCCCTGGAACAAGTCGCCTTCAGCAACGGCATCAAGACCAGGGGAGACGGAAATGTAACAGTCAGCGTCTCGATCCTCACAGCAAGAGAAAGCGAAGACTTGTTTGGTGTAGACCTGGCAGACAAGAACATACAGGCGGTTTGGATCAGGGTAAGAAATGAAACCGACAAGGTGTTTTTTGTATTAAAATCCGCCACGGATCCGGATTATTTCCCTTCCTACGAAATAGCCTACATGCAGCGGAGCATATTTCATCCCTTTACCAATGAAAAGATACTGCAGCGGTTCAGGGAGCTGGCATTTGTTAATCCAGTTCCTGCCCACAAAACGGTCCAGGGCTTTTTGTTCGTAAATCGCGATGAATGCCAGAAGCAGATCGAACTGGAGCTTGCCACCTATGGTACCAGCAGGCGTTTTACGTTTTTCTTCGAACTGGATATCGGGGCGACCACTCTTTTTGATGTTCAACAACAGCATGCCGACGATAAAGTACACAATATATCCGATGAGGCTGCTTTAAGAAAAGAGCTGGAAAAACTGCCTCCTGTAACCACGGATAGAGACGAAAATGGCACGGGTGACCCGGTAAACCTTGTACTTATAGGTAGGGCTGAAGACCTGTTTCCGGCACTTGTAACACGACAGTGGCACATGACCGAGAAAACCGTCACCAGTTCCGTACTCAAGATGATAGAGTCATTCATCTTCGGAACGACTTATCTTCATTCACCTATAAGCCCCCTTTACCTGTTTCAGCGCCCTCAGGATATAGCCCTTCAGAAGGCCAGGCACACGGTAAATCAAAGGAATCACCTCAGGCTATGGATAACAAACCTTCGCTATAAGAATCAGCCGGTATGGGCCGGTACCATCAGCAGGGATGTGGGTATCAGGTTCACCCTTCTGTCGCCCTTCCTGGTGACCCATAAGATAGATCCTGATGTGGACGAAGTAAGAAACTCCTTTGGTATTGACATGCTGTTTTCCCACCATGTTGAGGCAATGGCCTTTGTAAAAGGTGCGCCTTCGGGGAATAGAGAACATCCCAGCCATAATCTGACAGAGGACATCTATTTTTCAGATGGTCTTCGGCTTGTCGTATTTTTTACCCGCCGTATGGTTCCTCCCTATTCCACAGAGTTTCTAACGTGGGAGCCTCCTGTTGGCCGCCATATGTAAAATCTGGCCGCACGTAAGAGCTGCCTGCCTATCAATCCAAATTATGCACTTTAAATACCCGAGAAAAGATTTGCCAAGATAATTCAGTTGATTATTTGAAAGGGAAATTAGCACTGAGGCTATTTCAACGATATGAAAAATTGGCCAAACGATATCAGGGACGGAATTTATGGTCTCGAAGTTACTGTGTGAGTACAGTGGGATTAGACGAGGAGAAAATAAGGTTGTATGTAAGGTGGCAAGAACAAAAAAGGAAATAGAGAGTAATCAGCTTAATCTATTCGAATAAATGTAAAATGGCACCTTTCAGTGCCTAATGTATAACAGGCCACCGTTTTTGGCAGTGGTAATTTGACGTCAACATTGCTTGAAGTAAAATATCGAAACGCGCTACTAATTATGATGGTCTTGTGAAAAGTCGGCAAAATAAGCCACAATTAAAAAACGCCACAATATAAAGTAGTGCAGCAAGATGGGTGCTACCGCATATTGTATTCCTCGTTTTTGGATCAGACTCTTTACGAGACCATCAATTACAGTTTAATCTTGAGGCTGAGGTCAACGGATTTAAAGGAATGTGTAAGTTCACCGCTGGAGAGTATGTCCACCCCCGTTTCAGCGAACTGGCGCACATTTTTCAGGGTTATTCCGCCGGATGCCTCCACAAGGATGGAAGGTGCCATCTGCCTGGCGGCCTGTAATGCCTCCCTGATTTCTGCAGGGTCCATGTTGTCCAAGAGTATTGCATCAGCCCCTGCTGCAACGGCTTCTTTCATTTCTTCCTGGGATGTTACCTCAACCTCTATCTTTAGACCGTGGGGTGCGTTTTGCCTGGCGGCCTGTACCGCCCTGGTTATGTTGCCGCATGCAGCAATATGGTTGTCTTTTATCAGTATGCCGTCTGATAGGCTGAACCTGTGATTAAGGCAGCCTCCTGCCCTTACGGCGTATTTTTCAAGTATGCGCATGTTGGGCGTTGTCTTCCTGGTGCCCACCACCCGGCATTTGGTGCCTTCTGTTTCCCTGCAGTACTGCTGGGCCAGGGTGGCAATGCCGCATAGGCGCTGGAGAAAGTTCAGTGCCACCCTTTCTGCCATGAGGATAGGGTTGGTGCCAGCCCTGATTTCAAGGAGTACCGAGCCTTTGTCAAAGAGGGTGCCTTCTGCAATGGAGATGGGAAATCTGGCCTCTGGATCCATCTGGAGAAATGCCTCCCTGGCCACGAATAACCCTGCAAGCACGCCTGGCTCCTTGGCAACTATCTTCGCGCTGGTGCTCTCTTCAGGATCTATGGTGCAGGCGGTGGTGATGTCTCCATGTCCGACATCTTCCATCAGGGCCGCCCTGACAATGTCCTGGTATAATGCCCTTGGAGGAACAAACTGCTCTATGCCCACCTCTTTTCTAATCATGCATGCCAGCCTCTTGATAATTTCATTGGATTCTCAGCCGGCCTGTTCAAGCATCTCTCGGTGCTTTATAATTTTATCCATCCTGGCAAGGAGCTTGTCTTTTTTGGCCCTTTCCTTTTCCACTATCTCCGGAGGGGCCTTTTTGAGGAAGTTTTCATTGTTCAACTTACCCTGTATCTTTGAAAGCTCCTTTTCTACCTTACCCTTTTCTTTCTGTAATTTTTCGAGCTCCTGAGAGATATCCACAATGCCAGCCAGTGGGACGAATATTTCCACGTCTTCTG
The DNA here is from genome assembly GCA_026992735.1 of Deltaproteobacteria bacterium. GTDB lineage: Bacteria > Desulfobacterota > Dissulfuribacteria > Dissulfuribacterales > QOAL01 > QOAL01. The sequence goes on along the minus strand of JALWYO010000044.1, from coordinate 10,667 downwards.
TAATAAATGATGCAGCGCCCCTGGGTTTTTCGTCTTCAGAGGCAATTTGCTCCATCTCAGCTACCCGGGCAAGGGTAGAAATTTCGTCCTGGTGTCCCTTGATGACAGAAAGTGACAGGTCGGAATGCGGAAGGAATACGGCTTTGACCCTGGTTCCGGGATGTATCCCTAATTCTGCCCTTATATTTCTTATCCCCGTTACCATGGTCTTCAGGAGCTCTATCTCCTGTTCTGCCTCCTGGAATGAATGCTCAGGCCTGGCCTCTGGAAAGTCACTGACCATGATGCATTTCTGCTTGCCAGGCAGATGATGCCACAGTTCCTCTGTGACAAACGGCATGAAGGGATGCAGGAGCTTCAGGGTATTTTCCAGGACGTGCAGTGTAACCGCCCTGGAAATGCCGGAGCGTTCAGGGTTTTGCCCGGAAAGGTCCTGCTTGGCCAGCTCCAGGTACCAGTCACAGAACTCGTGCCAGAAGAACTGGTAAAGGCCCTTTGCCGCCACGTCAAAGTTGAATCCATCAAGGGCTGTCCTGGTTTCCTCGATAGTGCTGTTGAGCCTTGAAAGAATCCACTTTTCAGCGGAATTGAGGTCATCAGCATTGAAATCATGGCTGGAATCCATGTCCTCCGGGCAGTGCATGAGCACGAGCCTGGCAGCATTCCATATCTTGTTCACGAAGTGCCTGTAGCCCTGGATCCTTTCCTCGGAGAGCTTGATGTCTCTTCCCTGGGCTGCAAAGGCGGCCAGGGTGAAACGCACCGCGTCTGTCCCATACTCGTCCATGATGGTCAGTGGATCTATGACATTGCCCTTGGACTTGCTCATCTTCTTGCCCTGGGCATCGCGTACCAGCGCATGGAGATACACGTAGCGGAACGGGACGTCCTGCATGAAGTGCAGGCCCATCATCATCATTCTTGCCACCCAGAAAAACAGGATGTCGAAACTGGTGATGAGCACTGATGTGGGATAGAAAAATCTGAGTTCTTCCGTATCGTCAGGCCATCCCAGGGTCGAGAAGGGCCAGAGTGCAGAGCTGAACCAGGTATCCAGCACGTCCGATTCCTGTTCAAGCTCGGCAGACCCGCATTTTGGGCATTTGTCAGGGGTTGTCCTTGCCACTATGACATGCCCGCACTTCTGGCAGGTCCAGGCCGGGATCCTGTGCCCCCACCATATCTGGCGGGATATGCACCAGTCCCTGATGTTGGTCATCCATTCCTCGTATGTCCTGATCCATCCTGGGGGCACTATGCTGGTGCGGCCGTCCCTGACTGCCTCCAGGGCAGGACGGGCAAGGGGCTCTATCTTGACGAACCACTGTTTTGACAGCCTTGGCTCCACGATGGTCTTGCACCTGTAGCATTCGCCTACTGCAAGTTCGTGGGATTCTTCCTTTTCCAGGAGTCCAGCGGTTGCCAGGTCTTCCAGCACCTTCTTCCTGGCCTCGAACCTGTCCATGCCCTGGTAGGGCCCGGCCTCTTCGGTGAGCCTGGCATTCTTGTCGAATATGTTGATGAACGGGAGGTCATGCCGCTTGGCTATCTCGAAGTCATTGAAATCATGGGCAGGCGTTACCTTTACAGCGCCGGTCCCGAATTCAGGGTCCACGTGCCTGTCCGCTATAACGGGGATTTTCCTGTTGAGCAGGGGCAGCACTAGGTGCTTGCCCACGAGGGCCCTGTATCGTTCATCTTCGGGGTTGACTGCAACTGCAGTATCTCCCAGCATGGTTTCCGGCCTTGTAGTGGCCACGATGACGTATTCCGGGGTGGATTCGTCCCGGTCTTCATCTGCAACAGGATACCGGATATACCAGAGCCTGCCCTCGGACAGGTCGTGTTCAACTTCTATGTCGGCAAGGGCGGTGTGGCAGCGCGGGCACCAGTTTATAATGTAATTACCCTGGTATATGAGGCCCTCTTCGTACAGGCGCACGAAGACCTCGCGCACTGCCCTGGAAAGCCCCTCGTCCATGGTGAAGCGTTCCCTGGACCAGTCACAGGAACATCCCAGCCTCTTGAGCTGCTCGATGATCCTGCCACCGCTTTCGGCCTTCCATTTCCATACGCGCTCTATGAATTTTTCCCTGCCCACGTCCTGCCTGGTAAGGCCTTCCTGGGCAAGCTGTCTCTCTACCACGTTCTGGGTCGCGATACCGGCATGGTCTGTGCCAGGCACCCACAGGGTGTTGAACCCGTCCATCCTCTTGTACCGTGCCAGTATGTCCTGGAGGGTATTGTTGAGTGCATGGCCTATGTGCAGGACTCCTGTGACATTCGGCGGGGGAATTACCATGGAAAAACAGGGTTTGTCCTTGTCCATGGTGGCCGTGAAAAGGCCATCCTTGACCCATTTGCGGTACCATTTTGTTTCAACCTGGCTGAAATCGTAAGCCTTGGGTAACAGTCGTTCTTCTGCCTCAGCAGGCATATCATTAAGCTCCTTATCCATAATTTGAAGGTTATATTCTGGCTGTATACGGGACCTTTATAGCTGATATAGCTGAAACTATAAATCCAAAATCACTGCGGGCCAGCTGCATGGAGAAAATATTCAAAGTGCTACCATATTTCAATAACTTCTGGAATGCAAAGACCTCATTATTTTCTTCCACGCATCCGAATATAAAGATTCAGGTGATTGCTATTCAAGAACTATATGCGGCGGGATGAGGGCGGTCTGTCCACTTCTGTAACGAGAAGTGAATATTATATCAAATAAATTTTGACATTTTGGGATTAGGAGGGTACAAATACTTAGTGAACGATTGTTCATTGTGCGTTGTTCATTAAAAGGGATAGGTTTTGCCGGGTTTTTTTATAACACAATGTTTTTTTACCTGTTGCCGGCTGATGTTTTTTTCCGGCGCCAGGTGGAAAAGGGATTCGGATGGTTTGGGAACTATGGAAAAATCAAAACATTTCATCGGTTGTTTGAGGCAGGGGTTGGGGTTCTTATTTCTGACAGGCCTGTTTCTTGGCCTTGCCGCGCAGGCATTCGCAGAGATTGATACCCCCTATGGCAAGTTAAGCATCAGAACCAGGACCCAGTACAGGGTCCAGTGGTCAAATCCGCCTGACAAGGAGATGACCAATAATGATTCCAGTGACCAGGATTTTGAAGAGCAGGTAGGTGTTGACTGGGACTGGGCTGACAAGGGTGTAATCCTTAATTTCCTGGGCAGGTATCGGAAGGACCTGGACGGTACCCCGGAGGGCTCCATATTCCAGGACTATATCGATGCCTGTGGTGACCAGAGACAGGAGTTCAATGTCTATTACGGCTTCCTGGATTTCCAGGAACTCGTTCCCGGCTATGACATCCGTGTCGGACGCCAGAACGTGTTCGGCGTAGCCGAGAACATCCAGCTGGACGGTCTCTGGTTCAGGGGCGACAGGGCCTTTGGCTTGAACTGGCTGAGTTTCGAGGCCTATGGAGGTATGCCGTCCCAGCCCTATGCAAACCTGAGGAAAGATGGTATCGGGGGGTTGAATCTCGAGCTTTATCCTGTGCGTAACCTTGTACTGCATGCAGATAGTTCCTTCTACAAGGAGAATTCCTGGGAACTGTACGCTGACTGGCTTCCCTATCCAAATCTCAAGATGGATGCCCACGGTGCCTTTATTAACAACCATGCCAGGTATGCCTATTTTGATGCCGTCGGTGACATCGAAAAAACAGGTACCACGGTAGGGCTCAAGGTCTACCGCAATTTCGAGATAGAATACGATTCAGATTTTATCTTTGATTGGCAGTCTCCCGAGAAAGACCTTGGTAAGGATATCAAGGACCTGTATCTCACCAGGGAGCAGGCATATTACCAGGTGAATCTCTCCATCAGCCAGCAGGTGCCGACCCAGGAGGGTTTGGCCGTTTTCTTCAGGTTCGCATTCCGCAAGCTCGCAGACAGCAATGATGAGGATCTCTATAACACTGATTTCACGAGTTTCACCGGTGGTATTTCCATAGATGAATGGCTTGAGCTCGAAGGCTTTCATCTCTCTCTCGGTGTAACAAACTGGTGGGAGAACAGGGATACTTATTATGACGCGAACTCCATATCCTTTTTCGCAGACTTGAGGCAGGAGCTTTTCAACAACTGGGAGATATCCGGCGGTTATTACTACAAGAGTGAAGACGTTAACAGCATGATAGAAAACGAGGCTGCCAATAACTATTACGGTGCGGTTCGTTATTTCATGAATGCAAACAGGTGGGCTGAACTCAAGTATGAATACGAGAGGGATGATTACTACAAGGAGTTTGGAATAAGTGATCTGAATGGCCTCACCGCCACGGTTAACATCAAGTTTTAATCGACGGTTTATATAAGACTGGACTCAGAGGACAGAAATATGGACAAGAAGAATTCATTAATATTGCTGGTGGCATTGATGGCCATTATCGGCCTTGCCATATCAGGATGTAAGAAAGAAGAGGGGAGTCTCAAGTTCAACCACCAGCTCCACGTGGTGGATAACGAGATGGAGTGCAGTGACTGCCACGCTGCAGGAAAAGACGGGAAGATGGAAAATCCCGACATGGACAAGTGCAGCGAGTGCCACGAGATTGACATGGAACATCCATCAGAGGATTGCCTGCAATGCCATTCCCTGAAGAGTTCCCTGAACGATTATGCAGTAGAAGAGGCAGTGCCTGAAAAACCAAAGGGTTATTCAGATCTGATATTTACACACGAGGCCCACGAAGGCATAGCAGAATGCTCGGATTGCCACAAGGGAATCGATAAGCAGGAGAGCCTGCAGGACATTGAATGGCCCGACATGTTTACCTGCAAGAAATGTCACAATGGAGATGATGCACCTATTGACTGTGAGGTCTGCCATACCAAGGTGAGAAAGGAGATCGCTCCTCCAAGCCATCACGGCGACTGGGCCGAGCATCATGGTTTCGAGAGCCGTTTTGACAAATCCTGCCAGTTCTGTCACGAAGAAAAGGATTTTTGCCAGGATTGTCACCAGACCAAGAAACCCAGGGATCACATATTCAACTGGAAGACCACCCAGCACGGCCAGGATGCCACGCATGACCGCAGGCTGTGTGCTGTTTGCCACCCGGCATCCTACTGCTCTGATTGTCACAGGAGCCAGAAGCCCGTGTCCCACGCCAGGGCAGACTGGATGGCCTATACCAGGGAAAATGGCCATGCAGAGGCAGCCCATCACAATTTCAGGAGCTGCAATGTATGCCATACCAGGTCTGACTGTGACAAGTGTCACCAGAACGTGATATTGAGGCATAAATAATACATAAACAATAAATGACAGGCCCCCTTGTGGAGAGGAGGCTATGGGAAAAGTTTATAAACATTAGGAGGTTTAGGCATGTCAAAGAAATCGGCTAAAATTTCCACATTGATGTGGGCCCTCTTGTTGGGCAGCTTCATACTGCCTCAGGTGGTATTTGCCCACCCGGCAGTGCAGCTGCTTGACAGGAATGGTAACCCGATTGTGTCACAGCTCAATGACAGTGACACAATCACCACTGCCAGCGGCTCTGTTTACAAGGCAGGCCCGGCGTACAGTCCCAAGACTACCTGTGGCAAGTGCCATGATTACAATGCCGTAACAAAGGCCTATCATTTCAGGGAAGGCGTAGGCCCTAACGGCCAGGAAATCAACGATCACTGGTCAGACAAGAACAACGACGGCACCCTTTACAAGTACCTGGCCAACGCCTACGGACATCTTCTGAGTCCCGGGCAGCTGGGGGCATGGTGACCTCCCTCTTACCGCCAGGTGGCGGCTAAGAGCGAAAGAGGAAGCCTGGAAGACCCGTTTACCAGCGAGGGAAAGCCATACTTTTTTGACCAGGGCCTGGCCGACCAGATGGGAACTTGCTATTCCTGCCATCCCGGCGGCGGTCCTGCAGAGGGTATCGTTCAGTCAGACGGCACGGTGGTTCCCTTTGATGATCCATCCCTCTCGCCTGTTCACAGCTATGACAGGGATTTTTATTCATACAGCCCCAATACCATTACCCAGGCTCTTATAAGCCAGGGTTCCATTTCGGATACCATGCATGCCATTGGTGCTCCTCAGCGCCATGACTGGCAGAAGAGCGGGGTCATGGAGGCAGACTGCCTGTTATGTCACCTGGACATGGACAGTCCTCATGTTCTTCGTAGCGCTGACGGCCTGAAGGCCCAGGCATTCCGGCCCAGAATGATGATCTTTGCTGAAAGGCAGAATGGATCAGTTACAAAGATATCCCTTGGCATGCCTCTTACAACAGGGCTGGCCAACCAGTCTGTCCTTACCTATACGGATCCTGCTCAGAGGATGGGAAGGCCCACTCCAATGATGGCACTTGGCATGCTTCCCACAAAAAATGTGGGCGAGATGATGCAGATGTGGACAGACGGCCTGAAAAACATGGAGCAGAATGGTATCAGCCTGCCTTATGCGCTTTATGGCCAGAATGTACAGAAGATATGGGGGCCGCAGGGCATCAAGGCAGAGTACTGTGCCAATCCGCAGGGCCCGGCGGACGAGATGCAGAGGCTTCAGAGCGCAGGACCTGCCCTCAATCAGATGTTCGAAGGCTTTCTGCAGTACATGAAGGCCAACGGTTTCCTGCCTCCCGATGCCACCATGGATGACCTGATGAAGGTGTTCTTCAATGATTTCATCTATGCCTACCAGGTCAAGGATCAGATGGGCAACCTCCTGCCCTTGCCCATTCCACTGAGGGCATACGAGACCGGCAAGTTTTACACCGACTGGGACAGCCCGGATGCCTCTGTAAGGGATTACATGCGTGCACCCCTTATCGAGGGTGATAAAGACGGGATCCCCTATTCCGGAATGGTTGGTATCGGCTGGGGCGCTACCATGTACGCGATCCAGAGATATATGCAGGGCGATCCGACATATATGAAGCCAAATGGCCAGCCTGACGTGGCCAAAGTGATGGTAGACATGCAGAACGGCGTGATCCCGCCTGGCCAGGTAATGCCTGCCCTGCACAATTACCTGCCAAGCTTTTTCTACATGATGCCGACCGCCCAGCTCATGGGTCTTGATTTCAATCAGGACGGCGCTCCTATAACTTACGTTCAGCTTGTCAAGTCGGGTAATGACTGGCAGGCAAAGGCCTACTGGAATGTTTCCGATCTTGGCGATGGATCTGTACATTTCGACATGTTCGGCGGCCAGGAAGATATAGATTCCTACAAGTGGGTCAAGGTCTGCGGCCAGTGCCACGTGATGACCCAGGACCATGGAAACAGCAACTGGCCAAGGGCCAGGCTTTATAACCTTGGTATGCCTGCAGACTGGGTCAAGCAGGGTGCCTATATCAACTGGACGGATGATCCAGAGGCCGAGGGTTACGATGTCCATATGTCTTCCAAGAAGATGGGATGTGGATCATGCCACCTGAGGGAAGCGGGAAGCCTTGAGGACAAGCATAATTTCCGCAAGGGTACCGACACGGCCCACATGGTCAGGAATGATCTTGACAACAATCCCAAGCCCAGGACATGCGAGAGCTGTCACGTTGCCGGAGGCGATCCTGAGGCACCGAATCCGACCTCTGCCCACGAGGAAAAGTTTGGAGAGAACACAGGCCGTCACATGGCAGAGATAGCCTGCCAGACTTGCCACATACCGTACAGGAGGACCTGGCGTTTCAGGCTGTTCGATGACAGCATGGGTTACTACGGCAATTTCGATAACAGGTTCGGCTACAATGTCCTGCCCGGCGGCGACGGTACAATGATGGCATTCCCAGGGCCATATGCGCTGTCCCCGGTATATGGGACCTCTCCAGGTTACGGTATTCCGCATTTCCACATGGCATCCCAGCACATAGATGCAGACGGCAATGGCGTGGTCCCAATGGATTTCGTCATCCAGATGGTGGAATACTTCAACATGAACGGTTCTTCCGATCCTGGACAGATAGTCAACGGAATGCCCACCAACTTCTCCTTTGATTTCTGGAAGTATTTTTACGATATGTTCCTGGAACAGTACAAGGCAATGGGCGTTCCCCTGAACTATGATCCACAACACGATAACGAGAACTTCCCGCCGCTTTACTGGGCTAACGGCGCCAACGGCTATCCCCAGGTGGTGATCGGCAATCCCATAACCATCATGACGTGGGTGGATGCAAATCCTCAGCCTGATCATGACATGAGTGAGATAGCCTACGGCGGTGCCAAAGTCCTGTATCTCAAGGAGATAAATGCTGCCATAAGGTCTTTCATGCCCCCAGTTCAGCTCGGCGTGGTTGATCCCATGACCCTGGCCATGATTCCAGCCAACGATCCTACATGGGCACAGAACCCGAACGTAGGAAAGATTGTCCTCAAGGACAGCGGGTACGTGATCTTTGACCACACCGGCGACATGTATCCAGACCTGTGGTGGCCGGAAGATGTAAGGGCCATGCAGGAGGCATTGACCAAGGTGCTGAAGGCAGAAGGCGAGACCGATCCCATGCCCGTGCTTTTCATTGCAGCACATTACTTCTCGGATTCTCACGGTGTGCAGCCTGCCGAAAAGGCACTTGGCGCACAGTCATGTAATGACTGCCACGGTGATTACACCAAGGATCCTGGAGCTCACAGGGTAACTGACCGAGTAATCGTCTATGCCCCATGGGCACCTCCGTTCTTCACAGATGATAATCGCGTTCTCAAGTACGATCCTGATGCAGTGCCTGCCGATGCTCCCATCTGGATGAAGAGAAGCGGCATGGTTCCTGCCAATCCCAATGGTCTCTTTATAGTGGATGGTGAAGTGGCCTATATCGAGCCAATCCAGGCAAATGGCCTGTCAATTCTTGGTGCCAAGGCCGAGGATGTTCTGCATCTCAGCAAGCATCATGCAGAGGAGCTCTTCTACCTGGTGGCTGAGGGAACGGTTCGCGGTGATGAAATAGAAGAGATCGATCCAAGCCAGCTTACCAAGGAAGAGCAGGAGACCATCTATGTAAGGCAAATAGTTAACAGCCCGTGGAACCAGAAGCTCTACTTCTACATTCCGCAGGCCCTCAAGCCAGAGATCGCCGAGTGCGGCTATCAGCCCACTGCCGAGCAGGTCTATCTCGAAGGAGAGGGCATGGCTGAAGGATACGTGCTGAAGCTCGGCTTCAACGAGGATGTGTCAGAGTCCATGATAATCAAGCTGCCCTACAACGGTGCAAATCCTGTCATAGTGACCAAGACAGAAGGCAGGAGCAGCTTCGTCAGGGACAAGAGCGCACAGATCCTTGGGCAGACAGGCGGCTATGTTATCGCCAAGGTTAACCACGCTGGTGAATTTGCCGCTGTGAATACCCAGTATCTCCTTGGGCCTAACGGGGAGCAATGGGAGCCGTTCATGAAGCAGTAGCTGGCGACCTCAATCCATAAACAGAAAAACGGGCCTTTGGGCCCGTTTTTTTTGTTTAACTTTTAGCTGTAAAGCTCTTCCCTGACTAGTGGCCAGTCATTCCTCCTGCCTGATGAGAATAATATCTGGAACACGTATATCGGGTTGTATCTGAATGCCATCTGGCACCCGCACAGGTAGAAACGCCACATCCTTATGAACCTGTCGTCTGCTTTTTTTCGTATCTCGTCAAGCCTTGCCTCGAACCTCCTGGCCCAGTGCCCCAGGGTTTTATCGTAGTGCTGCCTCAGGTTTTCCATGTCAACGAAGTCAAAACCCTGTTTCTGTGCTTCTTCAAGGAGCTGGCCAGCGGTAGGTACATATGTCCCAGGAAATATGTACTTGGTAAGCCATGGGTCCATTTCTTCTTCCATGGTCCTTCCTATGGTGTGGAGCAGGAACACTCCCTTGTCTCTCAGGAGTCTTGAAGCCTTTTCAAAGAATACCGGGATATTTTCCCTGCCCACATGTTCGAACATGCCTATGGAAATAATCCTGTCAAATGAACCGTATTCATCCTTGGGCATTTCCCTGTAATCCAGGAGGCGGACTTCAGCGGCCTTGTCCAGGCCTGCCTTTGCAATACGTCTTGAAGCCAGTTCATGCTGGCGTTTGGAAAGGGTCAGCCCCACTGCACTGACGCCATAGGTCTTTACCGCCTCTATTATCAGGCTTCCCCAGCCGCAGCCTATGTCCAGGAGCCTTTGCCCCGGCTTGAGGCGAAGTTTCCTGAGGCTCCTGTGTATCTTGTTCATCTGGGCGCTGTCTATGTCTTCATCTTCATGCCTGAAGAAAGCGCATGAATAATTCATGCCCTTGTCCAGCCAGCGCGAGTAGAAGGAATTCCCCCTGTCATAGTGGTATTGGACATTTTCCCTTGCCTGTTTCAGGCTGGCCTTTCTCTTGAGATGGAGCCAGCAGATACGGGCCTTTGTCGCAGGAGACAGTTTCAGCTCTGCCCCACTTTTGTACAGCCACTCCATAACCTCTGCAAAGTCTCCTTCTATTATTAGGCGTCCATCTATATATGCCTCTCCAAAGGCAAGAGAAGGCTGAGTGAGGATGTCTTCGAATGTATCCGGGTCTTTTATCCGGAGGTTGAACCGTGGAGGGCCGGTTCCAAAACGGATTTCCTCGCCGTCCCAGAGTGTGATTTTGCAGGGGGTGTCAGATGTTTCGGAAAATAGGTCTGAGATGATATTGCATGCTTGTTGAGAGTTCACGACATACTCCATGTGTTTTGGTGGTTGTTAAGG
>JALWYO010000043.1 GCA_026992735.1 Deltaproteobacteria bacterium | reverse complement strand
GGCATTCAAGATATTGTGCCTGGCAGTGCCATTGATATCCAGTTTCAGGTTACCTATCTCATGACCTCCAGCCTTCAGTGAATCCACAGAGACATCAGCATGCAACTTGCCACTGGCAGACGGTTCCGCACGGGCATTGATCAAAAGCCTGTCTATGGAGACCGATTCAGCCCGAATCCTTTCAGCCTGCCCGTCCAGGCTTATGTCAGGCCTGTCCATGGACCCCTTTGCCAGGACATTGAGATCAAGCTTCCCGGCTGCACCTGGATAAAGAACCGATATGTCAGGACTGTTGATCGATGCCATGGCATCCAGCTTCTTTTTGGTCAGCGTGCCGTAGAGGGAAATGGCGGTAGTGCCTATGCGAAGTTCAAGGCCGTGGACCATGTAAGTGCCATTGTGTATCCCGGCCTTGCCAGAGGCATGGACTTTCTCGTGGTTCAGGGTGCCATGGATCTCTTTCAGATCCAGAGATACCTCCCGGTTCTTTCCCCACTTTCCCTTGCAGCCCAATCTGCCAGACAGGTCACCCTTCCAGGCAGGCCATTTCACAGACGGGTCCAGGTGTTCCATGACCATTTCCAGGTCCCAGGCAGGCACTGCAGGCCCGGCCATTACCCAGCCCCTGGAAGACAGCTGGCCATTGAGCAGGCCCATGTCGAGCCTGTGGACATGGAAAACCTGCTTCTCAAAGAGACCTGACAATGCAAAGGACTGTATGTTTACCTCGGTGCTGTTTACCGAGCCGGAAAGGTCAATGGAAAATTTATCCATGCCGCCCCTGCCCTTTCCCACGACCTTAACGGCAGTTACCGGCAGATCCGGCATGGAAATGGCATTGGCTGTTGCTATCCGGAAATCTGCGTCCCACAAGGGCCGCCCTGTCATCAGGCTTGCCATTGTGGCATTAACTGAGCCATTGACAGCCCCTGCAAGCCTGATACGAACTCCTGCCTGCTCCAAGGTGCCGTCTGCCTCTATGCTTGCATCAATTGCAGAAGGTTTTCCGTTACGGTACCTGGCATCAAGAACAAGATTAATGGGCACCCCTGGCCCGGCGGAATCCATGCTGCCATGCAGGCAGGCGGAAACGCCCTGCGCCGGGGCATCCATTTCCAGCTTGTCTATGTCAAGCCTTCCATCCTTTATAGAAAAACATGCCGCCATATCAGACAGTTTCATTGGGCTGTCACAGGCCTGACCATGGGAAAATGCCAGCTTTTTTACCCTGACGTCTTTCACCACGATGCTTATCGGAAGATTTAAAATGCCCTGCATGTCCAGAGGCACAGGGGATGTGCTGTTGCCTGCCTCGTCTTTCGTCTCAGGCAGGCTGACGGAAACCTGCCTGGCTGACAAATGTTCCACGAAAAGCTCCCGGTAGAGCAACCTGTCAGGACGCCATTCAAGGCGGAGGTCCTCCATGTGAATATCCACAGCCGGGGTAACAAGATCCATGCTGGATATCCTGAAAGCTCCACATAGTCTCCCGGAGACCCCATCTATATGCAAGGCTACCGGCCCACCAAGCCTTTCTGCTGTACCTGCAAGGGCACGAAGCCCCTGCTGAGTAAACAGCAGCCACGCAAGTAAGCAAGCTGTACAGGCGAGAATGAAAATACCTGCAGCAAGACAGATCTTTATTATGCGCAAGCTCATATCCGGAAACCCATGACCTGTCTCAGAAATCCGGCCCCACGCTCAGGTAGAACTTGAATGGCACAGGGCTTTCACTCACTCCAAAACCAAAATCCAGCCGCACAAGGCCCAGCGGGGAACGCCACCTGATGCCAAACCCCGTGCCCACCTTGATACTGTTCGAGAGTTCCGGGTCAAAGCTGTTTCCCATGTCACAAAAGAGGGCAGCCAGCCATTTATCATAGATGTGACGCTCGATCTCAACGCTTCCCACTGCGAGATACCTGCCTCCGAGCACGTCGCCGCTCTCCCGGTCTATGGGGCCAAGCTCTTCGAAAGCATAGCCCCTTATGCTGGTGCCGCCTCCTGTGAAAAAACGTGCGGACCCTGGCAGGTCCCTGACATTGCTGGTCATAACTGCACCCAGGTCCATCCTTGAAATGAACCTGTAATCATCCGAGATTGACCTTATCCACTTTGTCCTTAACCTCGATGCAATATAGGAGGTGTCGGCCAGCAATCCCTCGATTGCTCCTGAAAGTCCAAGCCTTATCATGTATCCCCTCCTGGTAAAGAGAATATTGTCTGAAACCGTCTTGTACCAGGATACATTGGGGATAAACTCCCCGGTGCTGCTGGAATCGTCACCTACGTTATAGGTTTCGTATCCGAGGTCAAATCCTATATTTCTCCTCCAGCCGCTGTCTGTAACCACTGAATGAGTAAATTTTGCAGTGTAATGCCATCCGTCCCTGCTGTCCGTGTCATAACGCTCGATTCCTGGCTTAAACGAAAGATACTCTGAACGTGGCTGCTCCAGGGGAATAGTGTATTCGCCTTCTATATAACTGTCCTTGGGTGAATACTGGATCTCTGCCCTTGCCTTGTGACCATGTTTTCCCAGGTAACGCCTCTTCCAGTCCAGGGTCAGCCTTGGGCCTGAATCAGAAGCATATCCAGCTCCCATCCTGTAAACATTGGGTTTATTCATGTTTACAATCACGTTTATGGGTATATGCCGGTCATTCCCGGCAAGATCCCTGCGCGGGTTTATCGTGACTGACTTGAAATACCTTGAATCCAGCAGGCGGGACTTGAATTCCACGAGTTTTTCCTGGTTGAACACCTCTCCATTCTTTATCTCCAGGAAACGCAGGAGAAAATCCGGGGAAAGATCCGTGCCTGAAAAAGTGATCGGGCCGAAATAATACCTGGGGCCTGTATCAAGCTTCAAGACAATATCCGCCCTGTAGCTTTCGAGATCTACTACAATCCTGTGGGTTATAAACCTGGCATCGAGAAAGCCATTGGCTGCAGCCGCATCTATAAGTTTCTTCTTGAAGTCCTCGTACTCCTGCTGGTCAAGTTCAGAGCCCTTTTTGAACGGGATGGGAATTTTGAAACATTCTGCATCCCTGCCGGGACCAGACAAGAGAAATTTAACAGAACCGATCCTTATTCTTGGACCTTTTTCCACATGGTAAGATGCCTTCCACGGCTGTCCAGGCCTTTCTGGAGGATCGAGGCTGGCAGCTATCCTGGGCCTGAAATAGCCAAATGGCTCCAGGGCATTTTTAATATCCCGGACAGCCCTGCCATGGAGGAAAAATATCCTGCCTGCCGTTAGATCAGGGTTGTTTCTCTCCCTGTATATTTCAAGCAGTTTAAGTATATTTTCCTTGAGCTCGCCATCAATCCCCGTAACAGTAACTTCGACTTTCACATGATCAGCAGCATTTACTTCACCACAAAAACAAAAAGATGAAGAAAAGAACAGTAACAGGAACAGAAAGCAGGACACAAGAAAGTCCCCCTGTTTCAGGTGTCAGACGATGTGGAAGAAGGAGGAATGAACATCTCTATGCCTGCTATCTCTCCCAGCAGTTCTGCGTGAGATGAAATTATCATGTCTGCCTCCATAAGATGCTGCGGTGCAAGAGTGGTGGTAATTGCTATGGTCATAAGCCCTGCAGCCTTTGCGGACCTGATGCCTGCCGGTGCATTTTCCACTGCTGCCGCCATGCCGGGCGACACGGCTTCAAGACCTTTAAGGGCTGCCAGATAGGGAGCAGGATGGGGTTTCCGCCTGCTAACACGGTCTCCAGTGACAACATGATCAAAAATACCCAGCAGGTCAGCAGGAAGCACGGCATCCAGAATATCTCGATGAGAGCTTGTTACCAGGGCCATACGCAGGCCTTCCCTTTTCAGTTGGGCCAGTATGTCATTTATCAGGGGAAAAGGTCTCACCTGGTGCCTGAATTCTGACACGAATATCTCTTTCTGGCGCATGAACACCTCATGAAACTTTTCACTGTCCATCAGGCACCCTTCACTGGAAAAGATTTTCACTGCCGTTTCAGGTTCTATGGCACCTTCGTGAAGGTACAGTATCTCTTCGTCAACATGGAATCCAAATTCCGAGAGTGCCCTGAGCCAGGCTGCCACATGGCATGGCATACTGTCCAGGATAACGCCGTCCATGTCCAGCAGCAGGGCCTCTTTGCTTAAAGGCACTACCTGACCTGAAGCCGTGGTGGCAGCGCTGGTTCTGTTTAAAGGGTCAGCCTGCATAAGATACACCGGTAGGCACCAATTCCTTTATGGTGCTTATAATCTGGTCAGGATCATCCAGCACATGAAAAAGTTCAAGGTCTTCAGGTGAAATCATCCCGTTTACCAGAACCACCTCTTCCAGCCATTTAACAAAGCCTTTCCAGTATTCACTTCCCACAAGTATGACCGGGAACGGCTTTATCTTCTGGGTCTGTATCAGCGTTATGGCCTCGGAAAACTCGTCCAGAGTCCCATAACCTCCGGGAAGACACACGAACGCCACCGCATACTTTACCAGCATTACCTTTCTTACGAAGAAATACCTGAAATCCAGGCTTATGTTGGCATAGGGATTGGGATGCTGCTCGTGAGGCAGCTTTATATTCAGGCCGGCAGAAATCTGCCCTGTCTCCCAGGCGCCCTTGTTGGCCGCTTCCATGACTCCGGGGCCTCCGCCTGTAATGATGGAATAGCCCTCCCTGGCCAGCCCCTGAGCTATGGTTTCAGAAAGCTGATAATAGGTATCGTCCGGCTGAACCCTGGCGGAACCGAAGATGGCGACTCCCGGATAGGTCTTTACCATTTCCTCAAACCCGTCAACGAATTCCGCCATTATCCTGAAAAGCCTCCAGCTCTCCTGGACATTCAGCTGGTCTACTACAAAACGGCCTTCCAGATTCCTGTTGTTATTGTTGCGGCCGTCACTGTGATTCATGGCATCCTCCATGGTCTATAATTCGACCCGTAACTGCGCCTTTACTGCAGATTGATAAACTTATACGAACAGGGCTGCCTCTGCAAATTCGCACAGTGGATCTGCCTCATATATTCCCATGCCTCCTGCACCTGCATCTGCGTAAGCCTGAGACGCACAACACGGTCCAGGGGATCAGAAGAAATGCGCTCCAAAACTTTGAGGGTGCCAGGGCTGAGAGACAGGGAGCCAGAGCCCTTGCTGCAGCGGCTGCACGCAAGCTCGCCTGTTGTCATATTAACAAAAGCCGTCACCTTCCCCATGGCCTTGCCACATGCACTGCACCTGCTCAGACATGGAAGCACGCCTGCGCTCTTCAGAAGCCTGACCTGGAATACAATGGTTGTAAACACGGGAGAAATGCCCCTGGAGAGGACATGAAGATACCAGTCCAGCAGCGCATAGATACCGGGATCACTTGCAGCCTCCTTCTGCCAGAGATTGACCAGCTCCAGGCACAGGTTGCCATACACATACCTGCTGTAATCCGCCCTGATATGCTCAAAACAATTCAGGATGGAGGCTGAATCAAGCCTCCACATGCTGGATGTCCTGGACCTCGCCAGCCTGACCGAAAGCTGGGTAAAGAGTTCCAGGGCGTTCATGAACCTCTTTCTGCTCCTCCTGGCGCCCCTGGCTATACAGGTAAGCCTGCCATATTCCAGGGTAAACAGATGAACCAGCAGGTCAGATTCGCCAATAGGCCTGGTTGAAATGACAACTGCGCTGGCTGA
This sequence comes from Deltaproteobacteria bacterium, assembly GCA_026992735.1. Lineage (GTDB taxonomy): Bacteria > Desulfobacterota > Dissulfuribacteria > Dissulfuribacterales > QOAL01 > QOAL01. The sequence continues at coordinate 15,123 of JALWYO010000043.1, read as the reverse complement.
CCTGTTAAAGGTTGCCATCTATAAAGGACCTTATAAAGAAAGCTGCCGTCTAATGCTGTCCCGATGTGACAGGCGGTTCACTGGCAGGGGCAGGTTGCTGTCTATCCTTGCCTTCTTTTACAGACATGCTGTTGGAATCTTCCAGCTCCTGTTCCAGCAGGATGGTGGGTGTTTGCACTGTATGACGGCTCACTTGCGCAGCAGATGACTTTTCAGCCTGCCTTTCCACCTGTGGACTGCTGGAAAGACCTGGCAGGGTACCGTGATAGTCGCTCAGGAAAAAATACCATACAGCCAGTCCGGCAAGCACGGCAATAAGGGATAGAAATATCACAAGACCTGACCTGGAGGACTTTTTAAGCTCTTCATAGCCGGGACCTATCCTGTGAACCTTGTTCATCTCGCGGTTTCCAGGGCCCATGGTGCTTTCAAGGCGCAGTATGGCATCTTCAGGGTCGATACCTATAAACTCTGCATAGGAACGAATAAATCCCCGGACAAAGACCTCTGCAGGGAGATCATCGAACCTGTCTTCCTCAATGGCCTTCAATCCGCTTCTGGAGATGTTGGTGCCCTTGGCTACCTCTTCCAGGGTTATCTCCCTGAGTTCTCTCTCCCTTTTCAGGAAGACACCCACAGAATCCATAGAATCTTTTGTAACGTTGTTGCTGTCTGTCAAAATATCACCCCGTGTCTGTTCCCAGAAGCCTCATTTGCATTCGTCCGGTTCCGATTTTTACAGGAGGATTCTGATGGTGGACTTTGACCTCAATTCGTTCAGCCAGTCCTGAAAACGCTGGTTCACCTCCTGGTTATAAAGTTTCTGCCTGGTCTCCTCCATAACAGCAGGATCGATATCCACCTGCTTGGAATTGGAGATAGAAACCAGCTTCAGGATCTGGAATCCAAGGGGCGTCTCTATTACATCGGAAACTTCCCCGGGTTTAAGTTCTTCCACTGCCTTGCGAAGGCTTGGAGACATTTCATCCAGGCTGAACACCCCAAGCCTCACATCTGAAGCCAGCGGCACCTTGCTGGAATAACGGTGGGCAACAGTTTCAAAATTTTCACCGTCTTTCAATGCCTTCAACGCCTCTTCTGCACGTTTTCTTGCTACAGCCTTGGCAGATGAAGTATCAGCCTCGGGAACCACACATACATGGTCCAGCACGTAATACGGCCCACCGTAATCCGTATTTCCGCTTTCACTGGAAAGGTAAGCCCTTACCTGTTCATCTGTTATCACCACCTTGGACTGTACCTTGGAGCCAATGAGCCTGGCCCTTTCTATCTGTGTGGCAAGCTGTTTCTTGTATTTTTCAAAACTGGTGCCTTCCTGCTCTAATTTCTGTTTAAGTTCATGCCTGGTAATCCCGTTATTGGCACAGATATTGTCTATGGCGTTTTCAACCTCTGCATCTGAAACAGTTATACCAAGTTTCTTTATTTCTTCCTGCACAAGATAATCATCTATCATCTGGGGCAGAATTTTGGCGTATATGGTCTGTTTCATCTGGGCCTTTTCCTCAGGGCTCATGCTGTCTTCAATATATTGCTGAAGATATGGCCTTGCCTTCTTCTCAAGCTCGGACAGGGTTATCACATGACTGTTGACAATAGCCACTATCCTGTCAACTATTACGGCCCTGGCAGAGGAAACCATAAACGTCAGTGCAATCCCGGAAAACAATGCTGCCATGACAATGCTGATGATAATTCGCCTGATGACAACCTGCCTGCAATGAACTGTATGTATATTTTTCGTATCTTTTTTCTTCATAATATCATGTATGTTGTAAGTATATTAAATTAATAAATCATGTTGAAGATGTGGAACTAATTTATCCCGGATTATGCACTTCAAATGCCTGAAGAAAGTAATTTTCTTGAATTATTAAATAGTTGGCATACATCTATTCCCGTTGTGTCTTCAGGCAAAATATGAAATTCAATCCGCAATAAATCCTCAGGCATTTGAAGTGCATAATCCGGGTTTATTGCTTCTTTCCATGCAGTTCCAAAAACTTCTCCAGGGTTTCAAGGGTAATATCCAAAACAGCCTGATTGTCATCCATGCCTGCATTTCCCGAAGCAATAGCTATACCAAGCCTTTCTCCAGACATCAGAGAAAAACGCCGGTTGTTCTGGACTTCCCTCAGGACAAGATCAGGATCAGGAGGCCCCTGTGGAGCAAATGTCAATACTAACATGGGCTTGGCAGAAAAGATACCATCTAACCGTATGCAGTTCAGCTTACGGCAGGCCTCTTTTATCAGCATGATCTTAATAAGGTTTCTGGCCTCTTCGGGCATGGGACCGAACCTATCCTCCAGTTCCAGCACCTGGCTCGCAGCATCTTCTTCGTCAACTATTGTGCCAAAATGCCTGTAGAGATCCAGCCGCTCATGAACATCCTCCACGTATTCTTCTGGAATAAATGCCGGGACAGGCAGATTAACCTCTGGTTCCAGCCTGTCTTCAGAGCGGTTGCCCTTGAGTTCCTCCACGGCCTCTTTCAGCAGGTCCAGGTACAAATCGTAACCCACATCGGCTATCTGTCCGGCCTGGGCCACCCCGAGTATGTTGCCTGCACCCCTTATCTTGAGATCGTGCATCGCAAGATTCATCCCGGCACCCAGCCCACTGCTCTCCATTATTGCCCTTAACCTGGAGGCTGCATCCCGTCCAAGCTGGTCAAGACCCGGCACGAGGAGGTAGGCATAGGCCTGCTGGCTGCTGCGCCCTACCCTGCCCCTGAGCTGATAAAGATCTGCTATGCCCAGCCTGTCCGCACGGTTGACTATGAGCGTGTTGGCAGAAGGAATATCCAGGCCGGATTCTATAATAGTGGTACATACCAGGCAGTCTATATCACCCCTCACAAACCGTACCATTATGTCTTCAAGTTCAGCAGCATCCATCTGGCCATGGGCTACGTCTATCCTCGCCTCAGGCACGAGCCGCCTGAGATGATCAGCCACAAGCTGGATGCCCTTGACCCTGTTATGCACAAAAAACACCTGCCCTTGGCGTTCCATCTCCCTGTTGATGGCCTCTCTGACAATGGCATCATCGTATTCTGCCAGAAACGTCCTGATGGCCAGCCTGCCTACCGGGGCAGTCTCGAGGGTGGACAGGTCCCTGATGCCGAGAAGGGAAAGCTGAAGCGTTCGCGGGATGGGCGTGGCAGTAAGGGTCAGACAGTTCGTATCCCTGGACAGGAGCTTCAGGCGCTCCTTGTGACGTACCCCGAACCTGTGTTCCTCGTCTATTATTACCAGGCCAAGCCTCTTGAATACCACGTCCTTCTGCAACATGCGGTGAGTGCCTATGAGGATATCCACGCTACCATGTCTTACAGCCTCTACAGCTTCCTTCTGCATAATCCTGGTCTTGAACCTGCTGATAGAGGCAATATTCACGGGAAACCTGCGGAATCTCCTCGTGAAGGTGCGCTCGTGCTGCTCTGCAAGCAGGGTTGTGGGCACCAGCACCGCAACCTGGTAGCCGTCCTGGACAGCCTTGAATGCCGCACGCATGGCTACCTCGGTCTTGCCAAAGCCAACGTCTCCGCACAACAGCCTGTCCATTGGAAACGGGGCTGCAAGATCCTTGAGTATGTCCTCTATTGCATCTAACTGATCCTGGGTCTCCCGAAAGGGAAAAGCATACTCGAACTGCCTGTACATATCATCAGGCATGGAAAGGGAGACGCCCTGCCGCACCTTCCTGGCCGCATATAGTTCAACCAGCTCATGGGCTATCTGCTGGATGGCCTTCTTGACCTTTTTCTTCCTGGAAGACCATGCTCCGGCACCAAGCTTGTCAAGCCTTGTCTCCCTGCCATCCACGCCCACGTAGCGCTGGAGCAGCCCAAGCCGGTCCACAGGCAGGTAGAGCCTGTCTCCTGCCCTGTACTCTATGTTGATAAACTCACCGGAGATACCGCTGGCAGACATTGCCACAAGGCCCTTGTACATCCCTATGCCATGATCGCGGTGTACTACCAGGTCCCCGGGCCTGATCTCCGAGATGGAAACCGGGGACCGCCTGCTGGCCTTCCTACCTCTGCGCCTGGCAGGCCTGAAACTCAATATCTCATGATCGGACAAAAAGACGGCATTTGCACAGGATATATTGAAAGACTTTTCAAGAAAGCCGGACACTAAAAAGATACCGGGCCCGGCATTGTTGTCCAGAAGGCGTGCATACAGATCATAAGCCTCTGACCCGGCAGCCAGCTCGGTGCATGACATATCATAGTGGTTCAGCAGGCTGGACATCCTCTTTACTGCATTATCCGAATGGCAAAATATGACCACTGACTGCTCCATGTCCAGCCATCGTCCAAGCCTGTCAGCCAGGGGAGCAAACCCGTCAAGCCCCTTTCCGTGTACGCTGTCGCTGACAATGGAAGTCTCTATGGCACATGGCAGTTCCAGGGGCTCGGCAGCCCTGCAATTCAGCATGGCCCTGCCGTTGCCTGATGCTGGCAGGATGCTTCCGGCATGAAGCAACAACCTGTCCATTGCCGCCAGCTTCCTGCTGGCATCTTCAAGTGACAGGTAGTAGCTGTCCAGTCCGGCCAGCAGCCTGTCCTTCTCCACCTGGAGCCGGTATGACTCGTTCAGCCTGAGCTGGAAATCCTCCAGGGCCTTCTGGCACATAAGAGGATCTTCCAGGATTATCAGCGCATTGCTGGGGCAATAGGAAAAGATATCCTCAAGCTCCTTGTATACCAGTGGCAGTAAAGAAAGACTTATTTCCGTGTCCCTCCTTGCCTCTATGTTCTGAATTATGCTGTTAATACCCGAAGCAGGGAGATTTAAGGCCCTGGCGAGCCCGATTACCCTCTTTACCGTCTGGGCCACGTTTTTATCCGAGTACACTATCTCCCTGCAGGGCAGGAGAACTGCCTCTTTCAGGGTGTCCACTGTCCGCTGGGTACCTGGATGAAACAGCCTTATCTCCTCCACGAGGTCGTCAAAAAACAGCAGCCGTAAAGGCATGGCACATGCAGGCGGAAAGATATCCATTATCTCGCCGCGCACGGCAAATTCACCAACGCGGCTCACCTTCATGTTGCGTTCATACCCGGCATCAATGAGCCATGAAACCAGGTGTTCCCTTGATGTCTCCTCGCCGGCCATTACCAGCTCCGAATGCAGGGACAGCTCTTTGCCCGGGACCATCCTCTCCATAAGCGCCGAGGCCTGTATGATTACGGCTGTATCTTCGTGCTCTGAAAGACCGTGCAGCGCGGCTATCCTGGCAGCAGCATTTTCCTGGGACGGGACCAGGGGGAGGAATACAGGGTGTTCATAGGATGGCATGCGGAATACATTACCCGGATAGAAATGTTCAAGTTCCCTGGCTCTGGAAGATACCGAAGCACTGTCCGGGCATATCCAGAGCAGGGACCTTTTAAGGCGGCCTGCAAGGCGGGACAGCACCATAGAAGCGCAGGAATAGGGCCTGGAATAGATGGCGAGACAGCCGTTAGCGCTGCCAAGGGCATTGTTTACTGAAGAAAAAATGTTATCAAATATCATGTAGATGGCGAACGTTTAAAAACTATAGGGAAACATAGAGATTGTGAAGGATACAGCCTGGAACGGATAAAGAAACCCGCAGGATGCGTATATCAAACTACAAGAACACTCACGACAAAATTTTTAGCAAAATTAAGTCGTTATTCCAATGCTGTCAAGCTGAAAGGGGCTTTTGTGTTAAATCATGGGCATGTCTTGCCTGAAGACGACATCTGATAGCCTGGCTTTGAAAACGATAGCCTAAGCAATGCCGGTCGCCGGTGACAAGATAATCGCAAATGTCATTGAATCTTCGCAACTTCTCAATAAGTCCGTGTAAATTCTCATGTATCTGCTTGCAAGGTGTTGCAGATACAAGGCGGGGGACGCGCAGGCGTACTTCCTGTACTTCAAGCATCCGACAACGCCGTAGATGCGATACCTTGTGAGCAGATACGAATCTTCTGGAGAACCTTTTCTTACTTAACCACGTGATTACATACCGTGACCGCCCAATCCTCAACTGTAATGTAATTATTCAGCAACTTGCTTTAACGTGCCTGAATGGTGTCGTTTTTCAGCTCCAAGAAAAATTTCTTGTTTTTCTAAGTTTGCTCCGCCTGAATCGCGAAACTCGCTCGTGCCTCGCTCAAACAGACGCGATTTTGCAGCTACGCTTCACCAAGAAAAATCTACGAAATTGTTCAAAGTCGCTTCAAAACAATACCATCTGCCTGCACTGAACTGAGAACTGATGCAAGATACAAATAGCTTTCCTGAATAGGATATTGAGCTTTACAAAAACACTGCCAGCATAACATGTTGTAATTTAATGCAAAAAAAATCGGGCAAGGGGAGCTTTAACTCCCCCTCCCTAAAAACCCGGCATTCGGGACAAGAACCCCGAAAATCTTGACCGTTACTCAACGTACACGTTCGTGGCCTTGCCCGGGGTGGCCTCAACCTGGTTCAATATCTCGGTTACCTTGCCTTCCGGCAGCCACTTGACCTTTCCCGTGCCCACGTCGTAGATGGCGCCTACGACTTTTACCTTGCCTTCTCTGACAAGATTGCGGGTCTCCGGGCTCTGCATAAAAAGGTCATAGATCCCCTGCCAAACGTTTTCCTCTACTGCGTAGGGGATGATATCGTCACCATGGATGTCCTTGTGGTTATTCATGGCCCTCTGGACGGCAGGTGCTATCTCGCTGATAAGTGGGACGATATTCCTCTCGAGCTTGTGTCCTTCCCCATTGAGAAAATGTGTTACTGCAGTAACAGCACCGCACTGGGTATGTCCCAGCACCACCAGCACAGGCGTATGAACATGGCCCAGGCCGTATTCTATTGAGCCTACCTCGTCGGTGTCGCACACGTTTCCGGCAACCCTGATTACGAATATATCCATTACACCTGCGTCAAATATAATCTCCACAGGCACCCTGGAATCGGAACAGGTGATGACTGTCGCATAGGCATACTTGCCCTGGTCCTGGGAGCCTGCCAGCTTCAGCCTTGCCTCGTCGGCATGTGGATGAATGGCTTTGCCTGTGTAAAACCTCTGGTTTCCCTCCTTGAGCATCTTGAGCACCTGGTCAGGGCTTGGCTTATTGACCTGTTCATGGCCGCTGCTGGCATAGACATTCATGCCCGCAAACAACAGGGTAAAAAAACAGCAGATACAAACGATGTGGCGGTTCAATGATTTCATAAAAATTACTCCTCCTCTTGTTATTTTTTTCAGGCCATGCCGACCCGTGATTCCAGATGTCAGAACAGGCTGCACCAGGCCAGCATTTCAATAATCCCGGACTTAACTCCACCTTTTGGGTGAAGGCGCAACGGAAACAAACACATGTTAACCATGTAATAATTTAAAGAAATTACTTTCTTTAGGCATTGAAGTGCATAATCCGGAATAATATCCTGACACAGTACATAACCTGAAACTGTCACATTCTCAACCATAACCATGCAACAGGAAACCATGCCTTGATAATTTTCAAGCTCTACGTATTGCTGTCAAAGCCTACCTTATGAACTGAGCAATAAAGCGTGGGTACCAATAGCAGGTTTGCAAAGGTCGCTGTGAGAAGGCCGTAACCAAATGATACTGCCATGGGACTCAAAATAAGCGCCTGGCCGGTGGCGAAGAATATCAGTGGCACAAGGCTCAAAATCGTGGTGACAGATGTCAGGATAATTGGCCTCAGCCGCATCGCCGCTGCCTGCAGGAAGGTCTCCCTGTCTGCCTGCAGCGCATTGTGCCTCCTGAGGAAATCCACCATTATGATGGCGTCGTTCACTGCCACTCCTGACAGCCCCACGAACCCGAGCAGCGATGGAATGGCCAGGTGCTTCCCCATGATGATGTGCCCTGCAATGACTCCGGCAAAGGCGAACGGCACTGAAGAAAGTACAATGAATGCGTCTCCAAGCCTGTTAAACTGGATAAGAAGAACGATGAAAATGCCGAGAATTGCCACAACGCCTGCAAGCATCAGCTCCCGCAGAGTCCTGTCCGCCACCTTCTTCTCCCCCTTGATATCCACCTTAACATTGCCGGCACGGATGCTGCTGAATACTGAACCAAGCTTCTCCATGACCTGCCTGCTGGTGGTTACGGCCTTGTCAATGGAGGCAGTAACCGTAATCTGGCGTATCCCGTTGTCCTTCCATATCCTGGACAGCCCCTGCCGCTGTCTGATATCGCAGATGTCTGTCAGATAGATATAGTCCGGGGTTCCCGGGACCTGGAGCCTTATGCCCAGAAACCTGCCCAGGTCCTTCCTGTCGATGATATAGGTCCTGACCACCACGTCCCTGTTCAGACCCTTCATAATCCTGGCGGTCTTGATGTTCAGATAGTATGGAATAAGCTCAGCGGCCAGCCTTTTTTCTGTAAACCCCAGCTCTCTTCCCCTCTTGTTCACATGAAGTTCAAGCTCAAGCCTCCCCGGGTCATAGTTGTCCTGCACGTTATGCACACCCAGCATTGCACCAAGGGCATTCTTAAGGAGGCTGGCTGCATTTCTCATGTCCCTGAGCGCTGTCATCTTGTCCACACCTGGTTCGGACAAAGATATCTCTATATCCGCTCTGACTATGCCTGCCTTGGGCTTTGTCACTGTAAGATGCTGGATCTTTATATCTTTCAGGTTGTCTGATATAGCCTTTTCCAGCTCCATGGCAGTATGTGTCCTGGTGCCGAATTTGTATGTGCCAAGCATGACTACTGGGTAAACAAAATGTTCGAGCCAGTTCTGGGCCACCGGCTTCTTCAGGTTTACAAAGACCTGGAACAGGTCATCACCCATGTCAAATTCCATCTTGTCATTAAAGGACGTCCCGATGTGCGTGGCAATGGATTCAAGGTCTCCAGGGGGCACACTGGCCTTGACCCTCTGTTCAACAAGGGACACCACCCTTTCCGTCTCCTCTATGCCATGCCTGGAGCTCAACTTGCCTCTGATATATATCTGGTCTGTGTCAAACTGGGGAAGCAGTGTAAAGGTCAAGAAAAATTTCATGGCCAGAAACGCGACAACCAGAATGCCTGCTGCAAGGCCAAGTGTCATCTTCCGGTGAGCCAGCAGCCTTGCCAGGAGCCTGCGGTAGAACCTTCTCAACGGCTCCCAGTTTGAAAACGGGCTTTTTCCAACTCCTGTCCTGTAAAGCTCCATGGCATGGACAGGCAGTATGAAAAGTGCCTCCACAAGAGATGCCAGCAGGACCGTGCTTACAAATATGGGGATGATCCTGAGAAATTTTCCAATATCGCCGGTAAGCATCAGCAGCGGCAGGAAGGCAGCGACAGTTGTAAACGTGGCAGCGCACACGGGCCAGAATACTTCCCAGGTCCCCCTGATTGCTGCCTCGTCAGGAGCAAGGCCCTTCTCCATATTGCTGTAGATATTCTCACCTATGACAATGGCATCATCCACCACCATGCCCAGGGCCATGAGAAATGAGAACAGGGAAAGCATGTTTATGCTCTCGCCCCTGTAGGCCAGGTAAACAAACGAGATAAGAAAGGCAGTGGGAATGCCAAGCAGGACTGTCAGCGACACCCTGATATTCAGAAAAAGATATAGAGAGATGGTCACCAGTATAAGGCCGACCACAGCAGAGGACTTCACCGTGTTCAGCCTGTTTTTGATATAGACAGACAGGTCGCTGTACACGGAAAACTTTAATCCCCCGTACTGGTGCTCCCATCTTGGAAGCATTGACCTGATCCGCCTGGAAAGGTCAATTGACGAGCCGTTCGATGTCTTGAAGACAGTCAGGGAAATATTCCTGTGGCCATTGAAATGCGACAGGTTCTTTACCTCTGACAGCTCCATCTTTATATCCGCCACCCTGGAAAGATAGAGCTTCCTGCCGCCTTCGTGCAGGATCAGATGCTGCCAGAAATCCGGAGAAGGCGACCCACCCGGCGTGGTGATAAACATGTGATTCCCGGTTTCCTTTATCTCTCCAAGGGGCACATTGTTCACCCAATCTCTTATCAGGGCCTTGATCATGGCCGGCTCTATGCCCAGGGCCTCTAGCACGCCGTTTTTCAGGTAGATATGCACTTCCCTTTTGGCCTTGCCATTTATGCTGGCCTTGGATATGTCAGGTATCCTCTCTATCTCTTTTCTGATGTCATCGGCTACGTCCTGCAGGCTCTCCTCGTCTGCCCCGCTTATGGAAAGGGTCAGTAGAGGGTATTTCTCTATCTTTCTGATCACTGTTGGATCATCCATGTCCTCCGGGAAGTCCGGCTTGACCCTGTCAACAGCATCTCTGACCTTGAAAAGGGTATCCTGAATCAAGGCGGTGTCATCAAGGGTCAATGTGATAAGGCACGAACCATCCCTGGTAACAGACTCGATCAGATTGATGCCCTCTATGCCCTGAACCTCATCCTCTATGCGGCTGGTGATAATGTCATCGAAGGTATCAGCAGATGTCCCTGGGTATTCCGCCCTTATCTCTATCTTGTTGGTAGGTATGGGAGGAAATATCTCCTGGGGAAGCTGAAAATAGGAGAGTATCCCGGTAAGTATGAACAGGATGGTGAGAGTATGGGAAAGAGGCCTCTTGCCTACAAAAAAGGAGATGAGCTTCCAGGAAAAGCTGTTTTTCATGTCGCCGGAGCCAGGCATGGAGACCACAGCTGCGCAGGTTTAATGCACAGTAACAGCAGTGCCCCTGCTGCTGGTTCCGGCTATTGCATCCGCACTGAGGCGCACTTTTACCACCTGGCCCCACAGGAGATCGGGCAGCGGCGCAAAGACCAGGTCAAAACCGTAACTGTAAAGATAGCTGTTGTCAGGGTCCAGCTTGAGCTTTTCCACCCTGCCCCTGCAGGAGAAGACACGCCCGTTACCTGTAACCAGATCAAAAGACAATGGCCTGCCAGATGAAAGCTCTTGTTTTATTGAGGCGAAACATGCCGGTGACAGTACAATGTGCGTCTTGGCCCTGGATATGTCCAGCAACCTGCTCAACCTGTCTCCGGGCACAACGGTCTCGAATATCTCCTTGAAATTCTCCGCAACATAGAGATCACGGGAAAAGGAAGGGGCGCACTTCCTGATCCTGTCCCTGATATCTATTATGTTCCTGCGCATCTCAGCCTGCTGGCGCCTGTTGTCGATCAGGAGCAGCTCGGCACCGTGAAGTTCCCTTTCCATGTTTTCCACGGCCTGTTCTTCCACATGCCCCTTTTTCCTCAGGGCAAGGTAGCGGCTGTATTTCTTGTTAAGGAGTTCCATATCCCTGGAAAGGATCTTTTCGCTCTTTTCAAGGCTGGCAAGCACGGATTCCATCTCTCCGGCCTCCTCTTTCAATGCCCTGGCGTCTATTTCCATGACAGGGACACCTGCCTTCAGCACCTGTCCTTCCCTGGCATTTATCCTTACTATGCGTCCGCTTACCTCTGAGCGTATAACATGCACCGAATAGGGAGAATATGCTGTGGAAAAGACCATCCTGTCAGATGCACAGGCACCTGATGATTGGATAGCGGGCGCAGCCTTGTCATCAGAAGGGACAGCAACCGGACCTGCAGCATACAGAATGGTGGCTCCATACAAGAGCAACAGATATGCGCTTGCGGTAAACAGAAATGCTCTCAAGGGGAACAACCTTCTATTGACATCTGTACTTGATACGGTACGGCATCAGCACTCCACCCTTCCGGCCCCGGCCTGCTCCACGATAAGCTCCGCCACCGGAGCCGCATGTTTAGAAATGGTTTCGCCAACGGGATCAGGCTCATAAGGCCATGGACCGAAGACCTTCACCTTGCCGAGAGTGGAAATTATCTTCACATTGTCATTTACTATTGCACTGTCTGAATCATCTTTCATGCCGGTACAGCTGATGGAATTCATAACCACGCACAACAGATGGACCCCTCTCTGCCTCAGGGCGTCTATGGTAAGCAGGGTATGATTGATGGTGCCAAGCCCGCTTCTTGCCACCAGGATGACCATGGGCCTTATGCGCTCCAGTACATCCGCATACAGCAGATTCCTGGTGATTGGCACCATTATGCCGCCTGTACCCTCTACCAGCAGTATATCTGTCCTGGAAGCAAGATCCCTGTAAGAAGCGAGTATCTCATCCATGTCTATGGACACGCCGTCTATCTCTGCTGCAAGGTGGGGAGATGCCGGAAATGACAGGCAGCAGGGAGAGGAAAACTCCACGCTGCCATCCACATGAGCGCTGGAGAGGCCTTTCCGCACGAATTCTATATCAATGCTCTTTTCCCTGCCGCCAGTGGTTATCCACTTCTGAACGCCGATATGCCTGCCCCCGGACGCCAGGGCGGCAGCCAGGGCGGCAGTTACAAAGGTCTTGCCTGCTCCCGTGTCTGTGCCAGCTATGAATATTTCCATTGGGATACGGCTCAGATGACCTGGAAGCCCTCTTCTGCCAAGGCCTTCTTGATGGCTGAAAGCTGCATGGTCTGGACCCGCATGTGGACGATGAAACCCTCTCCGCTATCAGAAAAGTCCCGGGAACGTATGACCCTGGTAAAAGGGGTATTGCGTTTTTCCAGGATATTCACCAGCCTTGATATGCTGTTGGTATCGCCCGGTTCCCTTACGGATACCAAGACGCTGCCCTTTTCATACAGGCCAAAAAGCTCGCCATACGCCTTCATCAAGTCACGGATGGAAAATATCCCCACTACCTTGCCGGAATCGTCTATGACAGGCAATGCGCCAACATTTTGTTTTTCAAGGAGAATCAGGGCGTCATCAATGGTGGAATTAAGATTCAGGGATGACAGTTCTGTACTCATGATGCTGTCTACCGTGGAATTTTCCACCTTGTCCAGGATCTTTTTCCGTTCCTCACCACTGAGTATGGAAGACGGATACGCAGAGCGGATATCCCTGTCTGTCACCATACCAAGGAGATGACCTTCGGAATCAGTAACAGGCAGATGCCTGAAGTGCTTCTCGGTCAGTATCTTCCTGGCATCAGGCACGCTGGTATCTGGCCGGACTGTCAGGGGAGCTGCTGTCATATATCCAGTAACAAACATGATTGTCACCTCGCTGTGTTATCAATTTTGATGCAGAAACACGTTGTAAACCGTTGAATTCCAGTGCCAATATCTGCCCGTTCGGCATTTAAAGTGCATAATTCGCACTTATGCTTCCAGGCACAGGCCTCCAAGGTATATCTCCACGGATGGCCCGAGCGCATCCAGGCTGTAGCCGCCCTCGAGAATGCTTACAAGCCTTCCATCACAATATATATCAGCCCATGCTGAGAGATGCCTGCCTATGTGGCCGTACAGCCTGGTAGAATACGCAAGACCGGACATGTCATCATACTCGTGTGCATCGAAACCCGCTGCTGCGATTATACAGTCTGGCTGGAATTCCTCGATGGCGCCTGCAACCTTATCCTCCATGGCCTTCAAAACCTCGGCATCCGAGGAACCGGGCGGCAGCGCAATGTTCATGGTATACCCGTCACCTGCACCAGAGCCCCTGTCTTCCTCGTAGCCGGTGCCAGGAAAGCTGAAGGTCGGATGTTCGTGTATGCTGACATAAAAAACATCGGGATCTTCGTCAAATATCTCCTGGATGCCATTTCCATGGTGAGCATCAAAGTCAAGGATAAACACCCGTTGCCTTCCATATTGCTGCTGCCAGTATTTTGCCGCAATAGCCACGTTGTTCAGAAAACAGAACCCCAGGGCAAGGGCTGCCTCTGAATGATGGCCCGGCGGCCTTATGCAACAGAATACCCTGCTCGGAGCCTGGCCCTTCTCCAGAAAATCAATGCCTGTCTGGGAGGCACCTGCGGAAAGCAATGCCACATTGTAGGATTCATAACAGATGCGGTTGTCAGGATGGCCCAGCATCTCCATCCCTGAAAGGCAGGCCTCCTCGAACCTGAATATATAGTCTTCGGTGTGAACCGAGAGAAGCAGGCCCCTATCAACCTGCCTGGGTTCCAGGATCTCGATGTTTCCTGCAAGCGGTCCCTTCTTCAGGCTGCGCCAAATTACCTCAAGCCTTGCCGCAGTCTCGGGATGGTCCCCTCCACCTGTATCATGCAAAAGAAACCTGTCACTATAAACAATTTTTACCGGTCCGAATCTACTCATGTCATTTTTTCAGCTTGAGGACATAGCGAACTATATCCGGATCTTCGGAAGGGGCCTTTTTGAAGCCCATGCGCTTGGAAAGCCTGTTCATGGCCTTGTTGCCTGCCAGCACATCCATCCATATCTCTCTTATTCCACGTTCCCTGGCGATCTTTAATGCATTTGCCATCAACCTCTTGCCAATGCCCTGGGATTGCCACGGGTCTCCCACCACCACAGCCAGCTCGGCGCTCTGACCGCTGGGCATGATGGTCAGCCTGCTTACACCTATGATCTTCTCCCTGGCATTGTCCTCTATTGAGGCCACGAGGGCGATCTCTCTATCATAATCAATCTGGCAATACCGCGCTAATTCTTCGTGGCTTATATCCTTTTTGTAGTGAAAGAACCGGTTTCTCACAGTCTGCTCGGAAAAGGTGTAAAAAAGTTCTTCCATGAGAGGCTCATCCTCGGGTTTGATAGGACGTATCATGTAGGGAGTGCCGTCTTTCATCCTTGTGGAATCTATGTAATGACATGGATACGGACAGATAACCATGTGCTCCGGGCAGGTAGCACCCTGGTGACTGTAAAAACCCTCCAGGGCCTCCTCCTCCAGCACCATCCTGCCGTCCAGGCAGATGCCCTCTTCCTTGCCGAGGTAAAACGGGTTTATATCTATCTCCTTAAGCTGCGGAAAATCAGCTACCAGGATGGAAAATCTGCCCAGTGCATTTTCAAGCTGTTCCATCCTGGGCCTGCGCTTTTTTTCTGAAAAGAGATGTCTGCAAATCCTGGTGTCCTCCATGAGCCTTCTTGCCAGTGTCTGGTTGAGAGGCGGGATGCCTACTGCATAATCCTTCTCCGGCCCCAGAAGTTGTCCGCCAAGGCCAAAGACTATGACCGCTCCGAATGTCGGATCTTTTTTTGCGGCAATGGCAAATTCATATCCGGGCCATAGTATCATTGGCTGAACGGTTACAC
>JALWYO010000042.1 GCA_026992735.1 Deltaproteobacteria bacterium | reverse complement strand
TCCGCGTGCGGAGTTATGGATATGCCTGTTATATATAAAATGATAGGTATTGACGAGCTTTCTGCAGGCTAAATGTCTGGCAGCACATCAGTTGAGGCATTTCCGAGCGCAACATTATGCGGACTGGTCCCTGGACAGCAGTTCCTGGAGCTGTTCCATGAATTCCTGGAGGTCCTTGAACTGCTTGTAAACCGAGGCAAAGCGCACATATGCCACATCGTCCCAGTCCCGAAGTTTTGCCATGACCATCTCTCCTATGGCCCTGGTATCTATCTCAGCGCTGCCTGTATCCTGGATGTATTTTTCTATGTCGTCAACAAAGGATTCCACCCGGTTGACACTGATTGGCCTCTTTTCACAGGCCTTGAGAATGCCTTCTATGATCTTTCTCCTCTCAAAGGCCTCCCTGCGTCCATCCTTCTTGACCACCATGGGATGGAATTCTTCTATCTGTTCGTAGGTGGTGAAACGTTCTTCGCAGCTGAGACATTCTCTGCGCCTCCTGATGGCCCGGCCGTTTCTTGCTGGCCGGGAATCCACCACACGTGAGTTTTCATGATTGCAAAAGGGACATCTCATGGTCTTTTATTAACATTAACAGTGCACAAATGACAATAGAAACAGGCTGTAAAAAGGAGGTTAGAGGATTTATTTTACTATCCGGATCCTGCGGCCTTTTTTCCGTACTGTCGGGCGGCTGTCAGTCTTGAGACCGAAGGAGAACCTGCTCTTCTTTCTCCTGGGCTTGAAAGAGCGCATGTTCCTGACAGGGGCCGTGAGCGGATGGGTTGGCTCAAGCCCGGGGATTTCCTGCCTGGCAATCTTTTTGCCTATAAAGCGCTCAATGCGCTGGAGCTGCAGTGCGTCATCGTTTCCGCTGGCAAATGATACTGCAACACCATTGGCTCCAGCCCTGCCTGTGCGGCCGATCCGGTGTACATAGTCCTGCGCTGCCTGTGGAAGATCGAAGTTGATAACGTGACTTATGCCAGATACGTCAAGGCCTCTTGCCGCCACGTCGGTGGCAATCAGCAACCTGACTCTGCCCCTGCGCATGTCTTTCATGGTGCGGCTCCTGGCCGCCTGGCTCATGTCTCCGTGTAAAGCTGCTGCCTTGTGGCCCATGCCCCTTAATTCTTTTGCAAGCCTTTCTGCTCCACGCTTTGTAGCTGAAAATACTATGGCCTTGGTCAGGCTTGAGTCTTCAGCCATGTGCCTGAGCAGTTTTTTCTTGTGGGAGAGATTGTCTGTTACGTATATCTGCTGCTTGATAGAGTCAACCGTAATCTTGCTTCCTGCAATATCAATGCGGACAGGATCATTCATAAGCCT
Source organism: Deltaproteobacteria bacterium (assembly GCA_026992735.1). GTDB lineage: Bacteria > Desulfobacterota > Dissulfuribacteria > Dissulfuribacterales > QOAL01 > QOAL01. The sequence continues at coordinate 5,121 of JALWYO010000042.1, read as the reverse complement.
TGTGGCAAGGCCCGCCATGGACCTGTCATAAGTGGCAGTGAATAGCAGGGTCTGTCTTTTACCGGTGATTGCCGAGGTTATCTTTTCCACGTCGTGCTTGAAACCCATATCCAGCATTCGGTCAGCCTCATCCAGGACCAGCACTTCCACGTGGGAGAGGTCAAGGGTCCTGCGTTTCAGGTGGTCTAACAGCCTGCCAGGAGTGCCCACCACCAGGTCTATGGGCCGGGAAAGCGCCTTGAACTGGGGCTTGTAGGATATCCCGCCAAGGATAACCGCTGATGTAAGTTTCATGAACCTGCCATAGGTCCTTGTGGCCTCGGTCACCTGATCGGCTAATTCCCGGGTGGGGCTGAGTACAAGCACCCTGGGCGCACCTTTTCTGCCCCGGCTGGCAGAAGAGAGCCTCTGGAGGATAGGCAGCATGAATGCTGCGGTCTTGCCCGTGCCTGTCTGGGCAGAGGCAATAAGGTCACGGCCTGCGAGTACCTGGGGTATGGCCTTGGCCTGTATTGGTGTTGGTTCGGTGTAGCCGCACTTTTTCACTGCGCGGAGGATGGAAGAAGTAAGTTCAAATTGTTCAAAAGACATAAAATTCCCTTGCCTTTGACATTTCTGCCAAAGGTCCTTTCGTAGTCAGGTACAGGGTGCCGGAGGCACAGCATGTGCTGCCGGGAAAACAGCCCTGCACAACAGTATGGCGTTATACATCGTCGTCGCCAACCGGTTGTGCTGCTGTTAATTCTTGGGAAGGAATTTTATGCAGGAAGGGTCAGGAATCCGATGAGATGGAGAGAGATAAGCATACCTCGAAAATACCATCAACTTTTAAGCCTTTGGCAAGGATACAGGTATTTGCAGAAAATACAACCGTTTTCTCACGGCGTTGCCCTTTATATGTTATGATAGCGTATAAGCGGTTTTTTTATTTGATTGTATAATAATTTTTTTGTTGATATCTGAATGCTGAGAGTTTGCCTGGCTCGCTTGGTCAATGTCCAGTGTCAATGCCTGTTTTGTTAAAGCAGGGCAGAGTAGTGACATTCAACCTCCCGATTGGTGTGCCATAAGGATTGTCGAGGTGCAGATTATGTATGAGGCAAGCAAAAAAAATGATGTATCTCTTCTCCCGTATCTTCATGACAATAAGGGTTTTGCCCTCAAGCTGGACCTGGCTGACAGGCAGGTCCAGGATATAGATAGTGGTTTTTCTCCATTTATTACGGTTTCAGAACGCGACCCCCTGACAAGGCTTGTAAAGGCTGAGATTGTCACTCATCCCGGGGCTGCTGTTCAGGAACTGTTTCTCCTGCTTTCCAAAGATGGCTATGTCTTCTCTGACATTGATCCAAAACTGGTTTCCAACCGCCTTATAGATACCATCTGGCAGCAATCCCTTGTATTTTTCAAGTCGCTTTCCTTGCCTGACCAGCCCGTTTGGCTCCATTCCGCTGCTGATTCAAGCCAAGTGCTGCCAAGGTTTAGACCCCTGTTTTTTTGCATGAAACAGGGCAAATATTTCCATCCGCCCTGTCCTGTATGCGGCAGGCAGCTGGAGCTTGCAGAGGATGATCAGCTTCTGGAACAGTACGGGCTTTCCCCGTACACATCCACGATTCACCGCTATCTTTATTGCCGTTATTGTGCACAGGAGGGAAGGGGGGCCTTTTTCACTATTGGTAAGAAGGCTGGCGCTACCAGGAACGCTTCAGTCAGGCAAATGGATGAACTCGTGCTTTCCTGGACCGGTCTTGTAGAGAAAGTGGCCCTAGCAAGCTGCCTGCCATGCGTGGATTGTGCGGATAGAAGCGCTTGTTTCAGCCAGGACGGTGCGGTGCTGGGCAATATTCGGGCCTTTGCCTTCTATCCATTTTACATGTTCATGTTCAAGGCTCCTGAGATGCCGGCCAATTCTTTTATAGAGCTTGTGTCAGGCAGAAAGGATGCGGAATCGGATTTTGGTGATGGAGCCAGCTTTTTTTTCAAGCAGGGTGATCCCCGGTTTTTCATGGAAGTACTGTTTTTGAAACTCTCGTTCCTGTGCCAGGTGTTCAGGGATGTCTTTTTGAAGCCTGGCAGGAGGCCTGTGCGCATGTCGCTGTTGATGGACAAGCTGTGGGTGCGGCTCCCCATGCTGCCCGGGCTTCTTCCCAGGCTCTGGGCATTTAATCCGGTATTTATAGGCCTGTCTGACGATATCAGAGAGATGGTAATGCCCCGGCCTTTTGCCAGTCACATCCTTCTGGATTTCGCGATTTTATGGTTCCATGTTTTGTGTACCAGCAGGTTCAATGACCGTCTTATTGTGAACAAGGCGGTTGAGGAACTTATCTCCATGGCGGAACAGGGGGAAATGTCTTCGTGGGCACAGGCAGATAGCATGGTTAAGGATATCCTGTCTCCAGAATCCTTATTTTGGGATGCGCCAAAGGGCGGGACCAGCCAGGAGTTTGTGCAAGTATGGGAACAGGTAATGAGTTTCGGCACGGAGTTGATCAAGACAGCCACGCAGTCATTGACAGATCAGGACATTGAGCAACTTGTACAAAGTGCGGAAGGGCTGGCGGCTTCTGTCAGACAAGCCATGCTTAAGGGTGCTGTTCATCCTGTTGCCATCAAGGCCTTTGCAGATGATTCAGATCGTGAGATTGTGGCCATTATAGACGGTTTGCTTAAGAAGTGGCAGAAAGATGCGGTTGTTGCGGTGGAGGCCTCTTCGAGTAGACCATCTCCTGAAAAAATACATGGTGGCAGTCCCGAAAATATGGCTCATCAGTATGATATGTCCCATAAGGATGTTTCAGAGGAAGAGACTCTGCCTCTGGGCATGGGAGGAGATGACAGCCTTCCAGAGACAGTAATCATTTCACCAGGCCACAATGCGCCTGATACCGATATCAAGGTATCTGGGGAGAAGCCGGTTTTAGAAACAGCGGGTCTTTCTGATGTCAAGAAGGATGTTAATGAAGAAGAAGATGATTTCTTGGAAGAGACAGTTATCCTCAGGCCGCCGGGGCAGGGGAGCTGATTCAGGCTCAAAAGAGGATCGATAGACATTAAACTTGCATAAAACGCGCCATGATAAATATTGAAACGCTGGTATCGGAACTTCGTTCCATCTATGAAAAGGCACCTGACCAGGCCCCTATGCTCATGGAACAGCATCTGGAAATGCGCCTGTCAGATTTACCTCCTGAGCAGAAATGTGCCACATTAAGTGCGATACGTTCACATTTCATGCCCGGGATACCTGAACAGGGGCAGGTTCATGAACCGCCACTGGCATCCAGGCCGGTCTGGGCAGATTTGGCAGGGCTTATCCTGGGCAAGGCTGCCGTGAAGGATTTGAATTCAGCGGAGCTGTCAGAAAAGTTGGCTGCCGCTCTCAACACCCTGTTTGAAACTATTAATGATATTATGGCAGTTATAAACAGGACCCTGACTGGCCAGAAGGAAGAGTTTGCCACTATACGGCAGGTTATAGGCAGGAGCATTAGCGGGGAGAACGAGCCCCTTGAGGACTATTTGTACAAGATAAAGGAGGTGTTTCTGGTCTCTCACACTGCATTTCAAAAGACAGCAGAGGAAGAGATAAAGAAACTCCTGTCAGAACTCGACCCTGATAATATAGAGAAAGAACAGGACCGAGGCTTGAAATTCGGTCCCATGCGCAAGGCAGAACTTTACGATATGTTTTGTCACAGATTTGATAGATGCGAGAAGTGGTTCAAATCAGGCCGTTTCAGGGAAGAATTCCTAAGGGATTTCGAGAAGAATTGCCTGGATATTATGAGAGAGAAGGGGCTGGGCTAGCCGAGCGTGCTGTCAGAAGATTTATCCTAATGGCATCCAAGGTTAATCCAGGGGGCTTGAAAGCTTAGCAATATCTTTGTCCATTACATGAGTATATATTTCCGTGGTCTTTACGTCTTTATGACCCAGAAGTTGCTGGAGGATGCGGATGTTTGTGCCCTGTTCGAGCATGTGAGTAGCAAAACTGTGCCGCAGAGTGTGGCAGGTAACCCGTTTGTCAATGGCTGCCCTTGTTGCAGCACGTTTTACCGCCTTTTGTAGGCCTGATTCCATAACGTGATGTCTCATGATCTTGCCGTTTCTTGGATTTGCAGACAGCTTTTTGGATGGAAATACATATTGCCATGCAGTCTCTCTGGATACTTGAGGGTATTTTCTGGCAAGACTTTCAGGAATATATACTTCACCGTATCCCTGTTCCAAGTCCTCATGATGAAGTTTCTTTACTTTTGCAATATGCGCGCGCAAGTCATCAATAATACTTATTGACAAGATGGTTGATCTGTCTTTTCCGCCTTTTCCCTGGATAACATTTACTCGTTTTCTGTCAAAATCCAAATCCTTTATCCGTAATCTTACACATTCCATCAGCCTGAGCCCGGAGCCATAAAGTAGTTTGGCCATCAAGGCATGGGTCCCTGTCATGTTGCTGAGAAGCCTGCGGGCCTCTTGCTGGCTTATCACGGTAGGCAGAGAAGGATGCCTTTTAGAACGCACTGGTTCAATATCAGCGCTAAGCGGCATGAATAGGACATGTTTATATAGGAAAACGAGCGCATTAAGGGCTTGCCGTTGAGTTGATGCCGATATCTTCCGGTTAGTAGCCAAGTATGAAAGAAATTGTTCAATATGCCGAGAGTTTAGATTTTTGGGATGTGTCTTGCCACCAAAAAAGTGAATATAACGAAGAATCCATTTGCAATATGTTTGTTCGGTTCTATAAGCATAATGATGATAGCGCAGAACCTCCCTGACCTGATCCATAAGTCTTAAATCCGGGTTAGGGGTAAATTTCACTTGATTGTCCATGTTTTGTGGCATATTATCCGAATAAGAAGAAATATTGACCTGAGAAATGCACATCCAGAAACATTTTCCTTGTTTGTGTGTTTATTATACCAATATCTGGAAAAAATAGCAATATATAAAGCCCAATATTATGATTTTTTTCCAGATAAATAGAATGTTATATAAATCAAAACATACGACATAATCCTCCTCCAGCTAAGGATTTATGAAGGTTTCTGAAAAGGTAAATATAATTTTAAGAACTCTTCGTCAACTTTATCCAAACAAAAAGAGCTCTCT
>JALWYO010000041.1 GCA_026992735.1 Deltaproteobacteria bacterium | reverse complement strand
GGCAACACAGGCCAAGCGTCTGAAACCTAACTCCAGCCCATCCACTTGACGCCCTTAGGGATTGGCGATTTCGCCCAGCCTGCTGCGTTGCCAGTGCGTTGCCAGGTAGTTAAACCGCCTTGTATCTTATGCAAACTCGTCAATTGCAATATTTAGCAGTTATAATAAATCACAGATCAGGCATATCCGAGATGGAATCCTGGCATTTTTGCAGCTTTTTCTTGAGCCGTCTCCTGCCCCTGGAATCCTTGGCTTTTTTTAAGGCTTCTTTGTACTTTGCCAATGCCTTTTTAAACATCTGCCTGGCAGCATATGCATCTGCAAGATGTTCGGCAATAACCGGGTCATCAGGCACGAGGGAATTGGCCTTTTTCAGGTATTCTATGGCCTTTTCCAGTTTATGCTTCTTGAAATACACCCATCCCAAGCTGTCTAATATAAAACCGTCATCAGGCGAAAGTTTAACGGCCTTTTTTACCAATTTTTCCGCCTCATCCAGTTTTTTGCCCATTTCCGCATAGGTGTAGCCGATATAGTTGAGCGCCGGAACATAATCAGGGTCTGTTTTAAGGGCAAGCCAGGCGTATTTAATCGCCTCATCTTTCCGGTTGAAGGAATCCAGTGTCATTACAAGGGTCATCAGAAGCCCCTTGTTGTCAGGGTGTTTTTTCAGGCCCTTTTCAAGTATGCTTACGGCTTCTTTGTCCCTGCCTGCCTTCTGGTACATGGATGACAGGGCAGTAATCAGGTGCAGATCGTCGGGCTTTTTCTCAAGGGCCTCCTCAAGAATGGATACCGCCTGTCCTGTCTTGCCGGACTTGCTTAGTATCCTGGCCCTGTGTATCAGCGCATCCACACCCGGCTCGGAATCCAGAGGGATGCGGGAAAAAATATCCAGGGCTTTCGAAAACCTGCCTGTCAGCTCGCAGGCCAGGGCAGTATAAAAGGCGAGATCCGGGTTGTCCGGGTGCGTTTTCATTAAAGGCTCCAGAATCGCAAGTGCATCCTTTGGCATATCAAGCTGGAGCAGCACCAGGCCAATCCTGAACTGGACATTGCTGTCATTGCCGGCAAGCTGCCTGAGGATCTCAATCTGCTTCATGGCCTCAGCACGCTTCCCCTTTTCCAGCAGAAGAAAAAGCAGCTTCTGTCTGACCTTCAGGTTGTTATGCTGTCTCATAAGGAGAGTGCGCAAGGTGCCTATGGCCTCATCAGTCTTCCCCTCCTTCTCGTATGTATCCGCCAGATCCATCATGGCCGGGGTGAAAAAACCGTTTTTTACGATAGCCTTGGCGAAATACTGTTCGGCAGCTGCGTAATCACCCTTTTCCTTTGATATCTTTCCAAGGAGATAATATGCCGTAAAGGCCTGAGGGCCACCAATATCAGCGGCCTTTTTAAGAACCTTTATGGCCTTGTCCCATTTTCTGGACTCGGCATAGAGAGAACCCGCCATCACCAGGGCCTGCTGGTTATCAGGGTCTTCCTCAAGAACCTGTGTTATGGCATCCAGGGCATCCTGCATCTTGTCCTGGTGGATACAGAGCTTTGCCATGAGCAGAAGAAGCTCCTTGTTATCTGGATCTAACTCCAGGGCCTGTTCCAGCCACTTCTGCGCATCCTTGAGCTTGCCGAGCTGCAGCGCATTTCTGGCAAGCTCGTCGAGAATTTCCACCGAGTCCGGGTCCAGCTCGGAAGCGGTGCTGAGCCATTTCTGGGCTTCAATATAGTTTCCCCTGGATATGTCCATAAGCCCCATAATATAAGCAGCGTATGAATCAGCCCTGGACTCGGTTGTCTTTGCATGGCAGGCAGTAGGGAAGAAAAAGAACACAACAAATACTGATGCCACTGATAATGATGAAAAAATTGTTTTCATGACTCGCACTCAATATTCTGGTTAAGGCATAGTTCTATAATATTTCATAATAACATTTGCAGGCAGCAGGTAAGCGGCAACATATAATGAATCACTGGGATGATTTATGGGAAGGAACCACATCTGGAAGGGATGCCTCCAGGAATTTACCGAGTTTCTTCTTTAAACGGGCCTCAATCTGCCGGACCCTTTCCCTGGATACCCCGAACTCCTGGCCGAGTTCCTGCAGGGTTTTCGGATCTTCAGACAGGAGCCTGCTTTCAAAAATCACCTTTTCCCTGTCCTTGAGGGTCTCTGCAAATTCCATCAGCTTTTCATGCAGCTTCTGCCTCATCTCCTTCTTTTCTATGGAAGACTCGACGCTGGCATCCTTACTGGGGAGAAAATCCAGATAATTGTCCTGGGAATCGTGCTTGACCGGCGCATCCAGAGATACCTCCCAGGAGCCCATTCTCTGCTCCATATCCACCACATCCTGCTCAGGGACATTCAGCCTCTGGCTTATCAGCTTGGGCACAGGCTCAAAGCCCAGGGCACGAAGTGACTCTTTCTCCTTGTTCAGATTGTAGAAAAGCTTTCTCTGGGCCTGCGTGGTTCCTATCTTCACAAGCCTCCAGTTGTCCATAATAAATTTCAGTATATATGCCTTTATCCAGAAAGAAGCATAATAAGAAAACTTTACACCCTTGTAGGGGTTGAATTTCTTGACCGCGTGCATAAGGCCTACATTGCCCTCCTGGACCAAGTCTAAAAAATTCTGCATCCAGAATTTCTGAAAATCCAGAGCAATCTTCACCACCAGCCTGAGATTGGAAGCCACGATCTTGTGAGCCAGGACAGGATCATGTGTCTCGTAGTAGGCCTTGGTAACTGCCTCTTCCTCTTCCTTTGACAAGAGCGGATACTTGCTTATCTCAGATAGATAACGCTGAAGATTGTCTGTCTCAGCCGGAAGTGTAACATGGCTGTCCTTTGGAACGGGAAGTGATACAGACTTTCCAGGTGCCTGTTTGGCAGCCTTTCGAACTCTCTTGGATTTCTTCATAAATCACCAACTGCATGAAACCGGTTTGAAAGTCAACGAATCTTGATCAAAGCCTTGCAAGGACCCCTTTATTCACTTCTTCCATCTTTGCCCTGCCCTCCAGCACCTCCACAAGGCGCATGGCAAACTCCAGGGCAGTGCCAGGCCCCTGGCTGGTAATTATAGTGCCGTCCTGGACGACCCTTTCATCCCCAAGCCTTGACTGCTTCACTGCATTCCTGCACACGGGATGACATACAATAGTCATGTCTGCAGAGAGGCCATGCCTGTCGAGCACTGTAGGAGCAGCGCAGATGGCACCGATGTACCTCTTGTTTTCCATCTGTCTCCTGAGCATGGACAATACAGTATCATTGGCTGCCAGGGTCTCGGTGCTGTCTATGCCGCCCGGCAGTATAATAAGATCGAACTCATGATCCCTAACGTCATCCAGCAACACATCGGGCACTATTTTCACGTCCCTGGCAGATGGAACAGGGCCAGGCTCCAGGGATGCTATCTTTATATCCACGCCCGCTCTTCTGAGGATATCTATTACGGCCACAGCCTCGAGTTCTTCATAACCAGGTGCAAGAATAATTACTGCTTTTCCAGGCACTTACAGAACCTCCTCTATTTTTAATATTGTTTTATAATATTGTTCAATATGCAAACAGACGACTGGCAAGGCAAATTTGAACAGAATAAACTACTGTTGCCACCTGTTTTAAACAGCACATGATACACCAGAAGGTTAACTATCAAGGACAAGTACCTAACTGATGAAACCTCTAACAATACAGCAGATGGATAACCCTGTGAAGGTTTAGTACAAAATCGGGCTGAAGTATATTTACTCAGGCGATCCTGAATCTTCTTCAATATTGTGATTTTTAAGGATAAACGCCCTGTTGGTAAGGGCTGAGGAAATTCCCGGGTCATGTGAGATAAGAAGGAGCCCCTTGCATGGATAACTCCTTATAACCTGGATTAACCTGTCTGCAACAGACTGATCCAGGCCGGCTGTAGGCTCATCCAGCAGCAGAACATCAGGCTTCATGGCCAGCACCGTGGCCACGGAAACAAGGCGTTTCTCGCCTCCGGAAAGCCTGTAGGGCACCCTGTCGCGCAAATGGTAGATCCCCAGGGCATCCAAAGTATCTTCCGCCCTTTCAAGGGCCTCTGCAGACCGGAGCCCCATGTTCAAAGGCCCGAAGGCCACGTCTTCTACCACAGTGGGGCAGAAAAGCTGGTCATCAGGGTCCTGGAAAACCAGCCCCACATGCCTCCTGGCATGCACGAAATCCTCCTCACGGCTGCACCGGCGGCCCATAACAGCAATAGAACCTGCAGACGGTGTTATCAGCCCCAGGATTAAGTGGAAAAGTGTGGTTTTGCCTGCCCCGTTTCCACCTTTCAGGGCAACACGAGCACCATCTTGCAGGCAGAAATTCACCCCCCTGAGCACTGGTGCCTCTGAAGAATAGGAAAAATCGATGTCGTTGAGCTCTATCAGCGGATCAGATAAGACCATTCAATGCCTGCCAATGCCATGATTATACCCCCCATGCCAAGGCCGAAAGCCACATCCCTGCCATGAAGATGAAAATGATGAAGCAGCCAGAATGTACCATTAAATCCCCTGCAAAGCATGGCCTTGTAAACCCGGTCTCCCCTCTCGTAAGCCCGTACAAACAGAAGGCCCACCAGGTAGGCATAAGTACGGTATGTCAGTATGTCCGTGCGAGGGATAAAGCCCCTGATCTTTATCGCCTGCATCATTCGCCTATGCTCGTCCTCAAGGACATGCAGATAGCGCCAGGTAAAAAAGAAAAGCTGTACAAGTTTGCTTGGAACGCGAAGATGAGCAAGGGAATGGGCCAGGAGGAACATGGAAGATGTAGAAAGCAGCGCCATATTGGCCATGACAATAGCGTTGCACTTCAATGTAATGGCAAGGGAGGTATAGATTCCCTGGACAGACGCCTCAAGCGGGCCAGCATGAAACAAAACCCGGCCAGGCGTGGAAAAAGGTATCACAAGCCATAGCGCCATCACGAATATATTAATTAATGCAATGCGTTTGACAACAATGGCCAAGGGCATGCGTGCAGAGGCAAGAAGCAACAAGCTGATAAGCAGGGAGGCAAGCTGCGCCGGCATTATGGTCAGGCATGCCACCACCAATGAATAAAAAAACGCACAAAGGACCTTTACCCTGGGATCCGCCTTGTGCAGAAAAGATGAACCCGATGCAAATGCCTCACATGTCATCTTTATGCCCTGAATCCTGGCTATGTTTCTGCCTGGCTGACAGATAGAGGGCTATGCCTGCCAGCCCCATTATATAACCCAGGCCTGAGATAACGTCTGACATCTTAATCTTATCCCTCTGTTCAGCAAGGAGCATGAGCTCCCTGCGGACTGGTTTAAGCCTCTGATCAAGGATATTCTCCAGCTCATCTCTGGTCAAGCATGCCTGCCCGCCTTGACCTGATGCTGCCGTAACAGGATGCCTGCCTGCATACAGGCCGTGGTCCTGGGGCCGTTCAGTTTCAGTCATGGATCTGGGCACGGCTCCGGCAGATGCGGCAGCAGAACTTTTAATGCCTGCAGACACTGCCCCCACTTCAAAATCTGTCTCAGCCATGTGCCCCATGCCTGCCTTCAATACCAGATGGTATTTCCCCTTGCCTGGCGGCACAAAGGACAGCTGACCCTGCGCATCTGTCTTTCCCCTGAACACCTCATTACCCTGCTCATCTTCCACAATTACCTGACTGTCCCGTGCCTTGACCCCTGAAGAAAAATACCCAGAGACCTCCACCTGTTTACCATCATACCAGGCAAAGACATTGACCTTGTGGGCATGGGCAGGGCATGAAAACAGGATGGCGAACAGGAAGACAGCCGCAGCCATGCCCGTTTTCCCCATATCGGAAGCGGCCCTGCCCCCAGGTTCTGCGGAGACTATTATTTCAGGTTTAACCTTGAGTAGAAACCCTACAACCGACGAGGTAATCACCGCCTCTATGAGTGCCACAGGGATATGCACAACGAATATCAGCTTCCCCACGGTGACAAGGCCCTGCCCTGAAAAGGCCAGGGACAGCGAAACCATAAGGGCGCTCAACATGATACTGCATGCGGCCATAACACCGGCCATTACCAGGGCAAGCGGCGTAGCCTTGGCCTGTTTCATGAAAGGCCTTGCCACCAGGCCTGCCAGTACAGCGGGAAGAGCCATGTTCAAGGTATTGATGCCAAGGGTTGTCAGCCCTCCGAACTGGAAAAGCACGGCCTGAAGTGTAAGGCCTATAAATATGGCAGGAAACGCCTCCCATCCAAGGATGATGCCCAGCAGGCCATTGAGAATGAGATGTGCACTAGAAGGGCCCACAGGCACATGAATAAGTGAAGCCACAAAAAAAGCCGCTGTCAGGAGAGCTACCTTGGGAATATCGCGGGATTTGAGCCTCTTCAGGCCTATGCCCAGCCCTATTGCCGCGCCTGCAGCACCTGCGATAAGGACTTCCGGTGTCAATACTCCTTCTGAAATATGCATCTTATTTCATATCCCTGGTG
>JALWYO010000040.1 GCA_026992735.1 Deltaproteobacteria bacterium | reverse complement strand
AAACATAGAGATAAGCGGGCAGCGTTTGAACGGGAGGGTCACCGGCAATACCGGCTTTGCATCCAGGGTGTACGTGGATTTTGTCTATGATCTGGACAGTCTTGATTACAGGATAGAATCCAGGGTCGATCATCTTGATATCTCTAAGATCTATTACAAGGACGTGACCACCAGGGCGGAGTTTCCTGCCAGCGGGTTCCTGGATGTGGAGTTCAATCTCAGGGGCAGGGCCATGAAATATTTCAAGGGACGTGTTGACGCCTCTTCATCCTGCCTCGTGGCAGGCAGTAAAAAGGCCCGCCAGGCATTCTCATGCGGCATGATCAAGGCCGCCTTTTCATACAGGCCAGGGGACCTGTCCGTTGACCTGGAACACCTGGAATTCACGCATCCCAGGCTTGTGTTGCATGGAAAGGTCAGGCTGACGCAGGGCCATGATAAAAAACGTCTCAAGGTAGATATGCAGGGCAGGGACGTGGACATTGGCCAGGTACGGGAGACCGTTCTTGCATTTTTCAGGCAGTACCGAGATGTAAGAAAGGTGGCAGATATAGTAAGGGGCGGCACGGCCAGCAGGATCTCGTTCCATTTTGATGATGAACCCGCTGAACTGGAATCCCTGCACTGTATGTTCATAGATGGAGACGTTGAAAACGTGCCGGTTTATATCCCTGATCAGCACCTGATGCTGGATGCTGTCAGTGGTTCCGTGAGGATAGAGCAGGCGGTTCTGTATCTGAAGGATGCAACAGTAAGGCTCAGGAATTCCACTGGTGTCAACGGCAGCCTGGTCTTTGGCGTTGCTGATCACAGGCATGAACTCAACCTCGGTATAGACCTGGATGCAGATCTTGCTGATGTCAAGTGGGCCCTGCAGAAGTTCGTGAAGAACAGGAAGTTGTACCAGGAGCTGCAGCAGGTCACTGCCATAAGGGGACGGGCGGCAGGCAGGCTGATCATGGGGGATGACCAGCGGCATTTTGATACTGTTATAGATGTGCGTTCTGTTCATGGTGCGCTCTATTACCAGAGGCTTGGCTGGCCTGTCAGGATCAGCAGCGGGCAGGTTGGGTACAGGGATGACTGTCTGAGCTGGAAGGCACTGTCCGGCAAGGTTGGTCCCCACAGGGTGGAGAGCCTGAGCGGTTCCTTTTCATGGAAGCATGATGATCACCTGGTCATTGATGATTTTACAGGTACCCTGGATGCAGGTTCATTGCTTGGACTTTTCCGTTTTTCCCGGGAATTGCAGGAGATGCAGAGGAAGCTGGCTCTGGATGTCACGGGCAGCATCAGCATCAGGAAATTCAGGGGGTCAATGCCGCTGGATGATCCCAGGGCAGCCAAATATACATGCAGTTTTCACCCATCGGGCCTGGAGATCCGCACAAGCATGCTGCCCGGGCCGTTAACGCTGAATTCCGGCGTAATGCATATAGACAACAAGTCTTTGAAGATCAGAAAGTGCAGGGCAGTGTTTGGCGGCCAGAAATTTGTCGCTGCCCTGGATTTAGGCCACAGGAGATTACAGGGCTGGCATGGCAGGATAAAGCTTAACGGGATTGTCAACAAGACCATTGCTTCCTGGGTCAGGGATCATGGCTGGGTGCCTCATGAATACTTCCCGGCTGTGCCCGTATTGCTCAAGGATTTCAGTATATATCTATATGGTAAAGGGCATCACAGGGTTGCAGGCCGCCTGGCCTGGAAGGCAGCAGGGGCTGCTGCAGACCTGGATATCAACATAAAGCCATCGGTTATCGATATTAAAAGTCTTGTCCTGCAGGCAGGCGGCTCCAAGGGCAGCCTGCGCCTTCTTTTTGATGAAGGAGAGCACAAGAGGCTCCTTCTGGGCTGGAAAGGCAGCCTCCGTGGTGCCTTGCTCGACAAGTGCCTTGAGGACAACAGGATACTTAAGGATGAGCTTTCAGGCAGCCTTCAGGTAGATTACAAGGCGGATCAGGGTGCGGGATTCAGTTCTCTGAAGGGCAGCTTAAAGGCCAGAGGCCTTTCATGGATATGGGGCCTTTCAGTACCCTTGCTGTTTAATCGCCTGGACGTGGCGTCTGCTGAAAACGGCGTCGGGATCAATGCCGTTTTCAGGCTTTTTCAGGACAAGATCTCTGCAAGCGGGGTACTGATGCCTTTAAGAAACAGGCTCATGGTGCATCTTGATCTCCAGGGAGACAGGCTTTCGGATACGGTCTTGAAGTTCCTGGTGAATGGCAAGTGCATGGAAGATGTGAAGGATAAAGATGGCAGTAGCGTTGTTCCAAGTAATGACGGGAGGAAGCGCAAGACCAGTACAGTTCCTGCTGAAAGCCGTGCTTTCGGAGTTTCTACAGGGACACTGCCGTGGAACCTTGACATTCGCGGTGATGTGACCTTTAGTTTCAAGGTTGTAGAGGTAGATCTGCATTCCCGCGTAAGCAAGGAAAAAAGACAGGAGACATACAGACCTGTTGCCGTGCATGGAGTCAGTGGCTATGGCCTGTTTTCACTGGGAAGTTTCAGGGAAGTGGTCATCTATGGCAAGAGTGTCTGCGGCCTGAAACTGAAGGCCATGCTCAACACGGAGTATGGCAGGCAGGAGCGCTCTCTTATTATCAGGAGCGCAGATGGTGACCATGTCAATTTCGAGGATTTCCTTCCGTGCATGGGATGGCATAAAAATGTAATTACCGGTCCTTTTACCGTGGAAATGAAACTCAAGGGGCCGGATGGGCTGCTTTCGACAAACGGTACCCTGGAAATGCGGGCAAAGGCTGGGAATATCAAGAAATTTGGCTTGTTGTCCAGGGTGCTAAGCGTAGTGAATCTTGTGGATCTGCTGTCCACCGAGCCTGGTGCAGGGCTCATAGAGGGAGGCATGCCATATGACAGGATCATACTGGATTCTTCTATTCACAGGGGGATGTTGCATCTGGACAAGGCGGTAATAGAGGGCAGGGGGCTGAATTTTTATGCCACAGGCACCGTGGATATACCAAGGCAGAGATACGATCTCATAGTTTTTGTGGCACCTCTTAAAACCGTTGACAAGATTATTACATCAGTGCCTATAATCGGAGCTATCATAGGAGGGAAGCACAAGTCCCTTATAACAGTGCCTGTCAAGATCAGCGGTCCCTGGGATGAGCCTGAGGTCAGGACTCTACCTGTAAAGGCGGTGACAGACGTGTTCAAGAAACTGCTCTTTAATGTGATCAAGGCCCCGTTTGATATCATAAGCGGCCTGCAGGGCAATTCCGGGAAGCAAAAGTAACTTCCCCATAAATCCGTGCAAATTCTCCTGTATCTGTTTACAGGGGGTTGCAGATACAGGAAATATAGTAGAAATGGCTTATGTCCAGGTATACACGGGTGACGGCAAGGGAAAGACTACTGCGGCAATAGGCCTGGCTGTCAGGGCCATGGGAGCAGGTATGAAGGTCCTTTTGGCCCAATTCCTTAAAAAAGGAGAATTTAGCGAGATAAAGGCATTACGGCAGTTTGGCAAGCAGATAACTATCATGCAATTTGGCTCAGGCAGGTTTGTCAGGGGCAGGCCGGTTCAGGATGACTGCGACAGGGCCGCAAAGGGCCTGGCAGAAGTTCGGAGACTGGTAAATTCTGGCTCCTGTGATATCGCGATCCTGGATGAGATAAATGTGGCTATGGATATGGGCCTTTTGCCAGTGGATGAGGTGCTTGATTTTATTGATCAGAGGCCTTCACGGCTGGAACTGGTATTGACAGGCAGGCATGCCCCCAAGGAGATAGTGGATGCTGCTGACCTGGTAAGTGAATGCAGGATGGTGAAGCACTATCTTGCATTGGGAGTAAAGGCCAGGACGGGTATAGAAAAGTAACATAGCTGCTGGCAGGATAAATCTAGATCTCTTGAACTAATTTTTCGTTGTGTTAAACCTTTATCGTGCCAGCAGCCGCTGGGAGGCTGTAATGCCGCGGAGCTGGCGGTTATATGCGTGAATATTATCGGAAGGAGCAGGAAAAGCATGTGGAATTCCATAGAAAGTGCTCCCAGAGAGGAGCTTGAAGCCTTACAGGCAAAGCGTTTGAGGGATACGGTTGAACGGGTTTATCATCTCGTTCCATTTTACAGGAAGAAGTTCGACGAGCTTGGAATAAAACCGGCTCATGTCAAGTCAGTCAAAGACCTTGCCAATCTGCCGCTGACTACAAAGCAGGACTTGAGAGATCACTATCCTTTTGGCCTGTTCACTGTTCCCATTAGTTCAGTGATCCGCATCCATTCGTCTTCCGGCACCACTGGTAAACCAACAGTCGTTGGGTACACCGAGCATGACATGGGTGTATGGAAGGAGGTAATGGCAAGGACCATGTCCATGATGGATGTCGGCCCTGGGGATGTTGTGCATAATGCCTATGGTTACGGCCTGTTTACCGGCGGTCTCGGCTTTCATTACGGTGCCGAGGAAGTCGGTGCAGCAGTTGTGCCTTCCAGCGGCGGCTTTACCAAGAGACAGCTTCTTCTCATGAAGGATTTTGGCGCCACTGTTTTGTGCTGTACTCCGTCATTTGCCCTTCATATGGCCGAGGTAGCCCAGGAAGAAGGCTATGATCTCAAAAAAGATTTCAAGATAAGGGCCGGTTTTTTTGGTGCTGAGCCTGCCAGCGAGGGGCTTCGCCAGGCATTAAGAGATGCCTGGGGCCTGGTTTATATAGAGGCATACGGCCTTTCCGAGATTATCGGGCCTGGTGTTGCAGCAGGGTGTCCCTATGGCAACCTGCATGTTTTTGAAGACCACTTCATCCCAGAGGTTATCGATTCGGAGACAGGAGAGGTGCTCCCGGACGGTGAACAGGGTGAGCTGGTATTCACAACTGTTACCAAGCAGGCGCTTCCCATCATCAGGTACAGGACAAAGGACATCACGGTGCTTCACCGCCAGCCATGCAAGTGCGGGCGCACTGTCACCATCATGGAGTCCGTGAAGGGCCGGGCTGATGACATGCTCATAGTAAATGGAGTCAATGTGTTCCCTTCTCAGGTAGAGCACGTGCTTACCAAGGTAGAGGGCATTACGCCCAATTATGTCATTGTACTGGACAAAAAGGGTGTGCTCGACAAACTCGAGGTATGGGTCGAAGTCGATGACAGGACCTTCGCGGATGGCATTGGTGCTTTGGAGAACCTGAAGGCCCAGCTTCAGAACGAGATGCTCAACGATCTGTATATCAACGTGAGGATCAAGCTGGTGGAGCCCAAGACCCTTGAAAGGAGCATGGGCAAGGCCAAGAGAATAATAGATAAAAGAGAGGCAGAGGGGTTGAAATCATGATAAAGAGATATGGAATAAAACAGCTCTCCATATTCCTTGAAAACAGGAAGGGCAGGCTTTTAGAGGTAACCGAGGCGCTCAAGGATGCATCTATAAATATCCGTGCTCTTGCCCTGGCTGAGTCTGCTGAATTTGGCATACTGAGGCTGGTGGTAAATAACCCGGAGAAGGCCAAGAGCGTGCTTGCTTCCCACGGATTTACTGTCATGGAACAGGAGGTCCTGGCAGTAGAGGTGGTGGACGAGCCCGGGGGATTTTATCATGTAGTTAAGCTTCTGACCGATAATGATATAAATGTAGATTACACCTATGCCTTTGTGGGTGGAGAAACCAGGGCGATCCTGCTTTTCAAGGTTTCTTCAGAATCGCTTGAGAAGGCCATGTCTGTCTTGAGCAATGGAGGGGTTACCCTGGTGGAACCCATGTTTTTCTATGATTGAGCTCTTGGATATCTGACAGATCATGAAGAAATTTAACTTTATGATTAGTAATTTCTTCAAATCAATTTTGGATAAAATTTAGTAACTTCTCAAAAAATCCGTGAGATGGAGATGTAATTTACATTTACATTATATAACCACGAAGTTCACGAAGACCACGAAGGATTTATATTAGTATCACTTCGTGGCCTTCGTGGTAAACAAGCTTTTGTTGAGTTGAAATTAATCCAAAATCATTAGCCCTGATTTATTGAGCTGCATAACATGCCGGTTAGGTTAAGATAGTTCATGAGAGAATGGATGGTTGTGAGAATTGCTATAAATATCACCATCAGGCGGTATCTAAGGAGTGTGATTTTTGTCGTGATTATGCATTCAAGGAAAGCATACTATGTGACTTGCTGCGGGCAGAACATAGGTCTTGCGAGATAGAGTGTTCTGCATTCAGGCATAATCTTTCCGTGGTTGGCGAGATTAATAAGCAACAGAATGATGAATCCGATAAGCACAGAATTGAACTAACAGATAAACATAAATACTTAACGGCCTATGCTATCCAGCAATGGAAATATGATGACAGTAAAGTATTTTGCGATCTAAACTATCATCTATGTATTCTTGCAAGTAATAGAAATAGACTGTTTCAGAAAGTTGCCAATTATAACGAGAAATTATCAGCTATCTTTGATAAAGCAGGTGATGAATTTGAAGGTAGAGTGAGCTTAATTTGTGTTGGACCTGATCATATCCATCTATATATTAACTCATCGCCGAATTATTCAGCCGATGATATAGCAAGGCTCATAATTGCTTATCTTGAATCCGCAATGAAGTCAGGGTTCCAGGAAATATTTAAAGATTGTAAGATGATTTTTCAGAAAGCATATTTTATTGAGACCATAAGCTAACTAATTTAAATTTTGTGATAAATATCAGTCAACAATGCGCTCCACTGCCTGTGGGCCAGGGCCAGGATGGTCTGACCCGGCGTGCAGACCGGGAATGCTCGCTGTGTTTTCAGTATAGGTAATGGAAGCACAGCCTGGACGAAAGAGCTGCAGTAATAAGTGCAGCTGAACCTAAAAGGGCAGCCATGAATACAAAATTCATCTTTGTTACAGGCGGGGTGCTTTCTTCCCTGGGTAAGGGGCTTGCTGCCGCATCCATCGGTGCGCTTCTTGAGGCAAGGGGTCTTTCTGTTACTATTCAGAAACTCGATCCTTACATCAATGTTGATCCAGGCACTATGAACCCGTTTCAGCACGGCGAGGTCTTTGTCACGGATGACGGCGCAGAGACAGACCTGGACCTCGGGCATTACGAGAGATACACCAATGTCAAGTTCAGTCAGAGGCACAACTACACGTCTGGACGGATCTATTACAGCGTAATCTCCAAGGAGCGGGCCGGAGACTATCTGGGCGGCACTGTGCAGGTAATCCCTCATGTTACAGATGAAATAAAACAGGCCATAATACAGCTCAGGGGCGAGGCGGATATTGCAATAGTGGAGATAGGCGGCACCATAGGCGACATAGAGGGGCTCCCGTTCATCGAGGCCATAAGGCAGCTTCGCGGGGACCTGGGAAAGGACAACACCCTCTATATTCATGTCACCTATGTCCCGTATATAAAGGCGGCGGGAGAGCTCAAGACAAAGCCCACCCAGCACAGTGTAAAGGAGCTTCGGTCCATTGGCATACACCCTGAGATACTCCTGTGCAGGACCGAGATGGACCTGTCTGCGGGCATAAAGTCAAAGATCGCCCTGTTTTGTGATGTAAAGGAGGACAGGGTCATAACCGCGAAGGATGTGAAGTGCATCTACGAGGTGCCTCTGAAATTTCACCAGGAGGGCCTGGACGAGCGGATCGTTGAATGTCTCAATATGTGGACAAGGGCCCCTGTGCTAAATGCCTGGGAAGACCTTATGGCCAGGATAGAGCAGCCCCAGTATGCAGTGAAGATTGCCATGGTGGGCAAATACGTTAATCTCAGGGAGTCGTATAAGAGTCTCAATGAGGCAGTGTTTCATGGAGGCGTGGCCAATAATGCCTCAGTTGATATAGACTTTATAAATTCCGACGAGGTCAGAGGTGAATCTCTCCAGGAAAGGCTTGACAAGGTGGATGGGATAATAGTGCCTGGAGGCTTTGGAAGCCGTGGTATACCAGGGAAGCTGGAGGCGATAAATTATGCCCGTGAAAATGGCACACCCTTTTTCGGTATCTGTCTGGGCATGCAGCTTGCGGTAATAGAATTCGCCAGGAACGTGGCCGGCCTGTCTATGGCGGACAGTACAGAATTTACACCTAACACCCCTGATCCTGTTATCTATCTCATGAAGGAATGGTACGATTACCGCACTGATACAATCCAGAAAAGGGATGAGAAGAGCCAGAAAGGCGGCACCATGCGTCTTGGAGCCTATCCCTGCAGGCTTGTGGAGGGCACCAGGGCCTACGAGGCCTATGGCATGGAAGATATTTCTGAAAGGCACAGGCACCGCTACGAATTTAACAATTCATACCGGGACGTGTTGCAGGAGGCGGGCCTGGTGCTCTCAGGCCTCAGTCCTAATGGTGAGCTGGTGGAGATAGTCGAGCTGGCAGATCATCCCTGGTTCCTGGGCTGCCAGTTCCATCCCGAGTTCAAGTCCAGGCCCCTGGATCCTCATCCGCTTTTTGCTTCCTTTATCCGTGCGGCCATGAACAAGCACTATGGAAAACAAGCCTGACACCAAGCGAGGCATGCCATGAAGAATGTCAGAATAGCTGATTTCGATATAGGCCCGAACCATCCTCCCCTGTTGTTTTCAGGCCCATGTGTCCTGGAAAACCTGGAGACCGCCCTGAATATTGCACGGTTTATGGCTGATTCTGCGGACAGAAACGGCTTTTCTTTCGTGTTCAAGGCATCCTTTGACAAGGCCAACAGGACGTCAGTATCCTCATATCGTGGCCCAGGGCTGGAAAAAGGCCTGGAAATACTGGCGGCAGTAAAGGAAGAAGTTGGCTGCCCGGTTATATCGGATATCCATGAGCCGGCCCAGGCCGAAAAGGCTGCCGAGGTCCTGGATGTGATACAGATCCCGGCATTTCTCTGCAGGCAGACAGACATGCTTATAGCTGCAGGAGAGACTGGCCGGGCAGTAAACATCAAAAAGGGGCAGTTTATGGCCCCCTGGGACATGATTTATGCTGTCAAGAAGGTGCAGTCTACTGGAAACGAAGGGATACTACTTACAGAACGCGGTGTATCCTTCGGCTATAATAATCTGGTGGTGGACATGAGGTCCATCCCCATCATGCGTGACATGGGGTTCCCTGTTATCTTCGATGCCACCCATAGTGTACAGCTGCCAGGCGGCGGTGACGGCTGTTCATCAGGCCAGAGAGAATTCATCCCGTACCTGGCCAGGGCCGCAGTGGCTGCAGGTGCTGACGGCGTATTCATGGAGGTATATCCCAATCCGGAAAGGGCCAAGTGTGACGGCCCCAACAGCATGTCCCTGAAGGATGCCGACAGGCTGCTCGCGCAGCTTGTGCGCATTTCCGAGGTGCTGTGAATGGGGCATGTAGACAGGGACATAGTCCTGTCCAGGGCGGCAGTCGTAGAGCTTCTTGTCCTGGATGTTGACGGGGTGCTCACTGACGGCAGCATCGTGTACACATCCGGAGGAGAGCAGATACTTTCCTTTCATGTTCATGACGGGCTTGGTATAAAACTGCTTCAGCAGCAAGGCGTACGGGTTGCCATAATCAGCTCCAGGCTGGGCCCTGCCCTTGAGAAAAGGGCTGAAGAGCTGGGCATAAACCTGTTTTATCAAGGAATCCACGACAAGATGGCCTGTTTCCAGGACATTCTGAATGATCTTTCCATTCCGGCCGAAAAGGCGGCTGCTGTGGGAGATGATCTTGTAGACCTTCCTGTTTTGAGATCAGCTGGTCTTTCTGTTACTGTAAGTAATGCCGCTTCCGGCATGTCTGATTATGTGGACTACGTGACCAGTAAGCCAGGTGGTTCTGGCGCGGTACGCGAGGTCTGCGAGCTCATCCTCATGGCCAAGCAGCAGTGGGCCGGTTGTGTTGATAAATACCTCAGCTTCTGAGCCTGTTTTGTAATTCTTCGTGAATAAAAGACATTATCTGTGGTCAATCCTCACAATTCTGATGGCTCTTTTGGTGTTCGCATTCTGGCAGGAGGACACTGAAAAGGAGTTTTTCAGATCTCCCGACTTCAAAAAGCTCAAGGCGGATCTGGTGTTGTATGATGTCAAGTATCGGCGTGATTCTGCTGCCAGGGCCTCGGAGTGGGAAGTGAAGGCGGCCAGCGCGCGTTTCTATGAAAAGCGGAAGGAATGCGAATTTGAAAAGGTGAAAATTCTGTTTCTGATGAAGAAAAAGAATCCCGTGACGATTACTGCTGCCAGGGGCACCTATGATTTCTCCAGTGGTAAATTGAAGGTGACCGGTGATGTTGTTGTAAGGGGTTTCCGGGATTATGTGCTGTATGCTGACATGCTTGTGTATGATCCAGCCTCCGTGACAATACAGGCTCCCGGCAGGGCTGAGCTCGTGGGGGCAGGCGGCAACAGACTGGATGGAAAATCCATGGTATACTATTTAAAGAAAGATACGTTCACGCTGGCATCTCCAGAGGCTGTTATACAGGAAGGGGAAGCCGGGCTCTGATAAGGGGGAATGTCATGAAGATGTCAGGAAAATTTATCGGCATATCAAGGAGTCATGCTGATATTGATATGCAGGCCGTATTCGTTTCATCTGTTTTATGCCTGGTCGCCATGCTTTTTCTTTTCTGCTCCACCGCGATGGCTGCCAAGTCATCCAGAAAGCAGTCCGAGGCCATAAGGATCACCAGTGACAGAATGGAAGTCAAGGATCAGAAGGGCACTGTTGTCTTCAAGGGAAACGTGGAGGCAAAACGCGGTGATCTGACCATCTACTCCGATGTGCTGGAAGTCTATTATGATAAAAGACAGGGCGCCAGGACATCTTCCAACAGTACCAGCAGTGAAGGCAGAAAGCTCAGAAAGATAGTGGCCCGCGGACATCTGAGAATAGTGCAGGGAAAGCGGCGTGCCACAGCCAAGGAGGCCGTCTATTACAAACCCCAGGAGAAGATAGTCCTCCTCAGGGATGCCCGTATATGGGATGGATCAAACACCATTAAAGGCGATAAGATTACACTCTATGTCAACGAGAACAGGAGTGTTGTGGAAAGTTCCGGCAAGGACAGGGTTGAGGCTGTAGTCTATTCAGATTGATTCAGATTGGTTAATGGCAGATATGAAACGCAGTCTCCTGGAGGCCCGGGGGCTGGTAAAAATATATAAGAAGAGAAGGGTTGTTGATGGCGTAGATCTGTGCCTTGAAAATGGCTCTATTGTCGGGCTTCTTGGCCCCAATGGCGCTGGCAAGACCACAACGTTTTATATGATAGCCGGGCTTATAAGGCCTGATGCGGGGAGTGTCCTTCTAGATAGCCGTGATATTACTGATCTTCCCATGCACAGGAGAGCCAGGCTGGGCATAACATATTTGCCTCAAGAGCCCTCTGTGTTCAGGAAGCTCTCGGTTGCGGACAATCTGAGAATAGTCTTCGAGAACCGTGGGATGTCAAGAAAAGAACAAGATGCCCATGTCAGCCGCCTTCTGGAAGATATGGGCCTTGGCAGCCTTGCCCACCAGAAGGCTGAATCCCTTTCAGGCGGTGAGAGGAGAAGGGTAGAGGTGGCCAGGGCACTGGCCACAGACCCGAAATTTATTCTTCTGGATGAGCCGTTTGCCGGAGTTGACCCTTTGGCAGTGGCTGATATACAGGAGATCATCCGCGGTCTCAAGTCCATGAGAATAGGGATATTCCTGTCCGATCACAACGTCCGGGAAACCTTGACTGTATGTGACAGCGCATATATTGTTAGTTCAGGTAAGGTGATAGAATATGGAAGTCCTGAAAAGATTGCGGCAAGCACTGTTGCCAGAAAGATATATTTGGGGGAAAATTTTTCACTTTAGGCTATCTGATTACAGGGTACCGCATCTACTGTGTTGTCGGATGCTTGAAGTACAGGAAGTACGCCTGCGCGTCCTCCGCCTTGTATCTGCAGCACCCTGTAATCAGATACAGGGAATTTGCACGGACTTATTGAGAAGTTACACTTTAGGTAGTTATGGCCCTTGAATTACGACAGAATCTAAAGCTCTCGCAACAGCTTGTCATGACACCGCAGTTGCAGCAGGCTATAAAATTGCTGCAACTGTCCCGTCTGGAACTGATAGAAACCATAAACCAGGAACTTGAATCAAATCCCGTGCTTGAGGAAGTCTCTGCCACAGAAGACGACCGCCGGGAAGATTCTGCCCGCCAGAGAGACCCAGACGGCTGGGAAGACGAGACAACTCCCGATCTTTCCGCATCCGAGGACGCCAAGATTCCCTGGGAGAAAGAAGCGGTAAAGGAGACTGACTGGAAGGAAGTCTGGGATGATGAGTATCGCCGTTCCCTCCCATCCTATTCTTTTGAAGAGAAGGCGTCTCCTAATTACGAAAATATTGTCGCATCCAAGTCAGGGCTTGCCGAGCACCTGTTCTGGCAGCTCCAGCTCTCTGATCTTGATGAAAACCAGAGGCAGATAGCACATCATATTATAGGTAATCTGAATAAAGACGGCTACTTAAAGGCCACTGTTCAGGAAATAGCATCTGCCTGTGCAGCAGAAGAGGCGGAGGTAGAGGCAGTGCTTTACAGGATCCAGCAGTTTGATCCCATCGGTATTGCTGCCAGGGACCTTAGAGAATGCCTGCTGATACAGATACGCCATCTCAGGATTACCGATTCCCTGGTGGAAGATCTGGTTTCAGAGTATTTGCATCAGGTAGAGTTGCATAATTATCAGCAGATAGCCAAGAAAACAGGCCGGAGCGCCGAAGAGGTGGTGCAGGCCATCGAGGTTATAAAGAGCCTGGAGCCGCGTCCAGGCAGGGCCTTCAGCTCAGAGGAGACGCAGTACGTTGTCCCTGACATCTATGTCTACAAGGTGGATGGCGAATATGTGATTTCATTAAATGAAGAAGATATGCCCAATTTAAGGATAAGCTCGTTTTGCAAGGAGACAGTAAAGAACGGGGTGGCCTCTCCTGAGGCAAAAGAATTTATCCAGGAGAAGATGAAATCGGCTGTATGGCTTATAAAGAGCATCCATCAAAGGAAAAAGACCATATTCAAGGTGACTGAATCTATAGTGAAGTTCCAGCGGGATTTTCTGGAAAAAGGTGTGGCGCATCTCAAGCCACTGATACTCAGAGAAGTGGCAGAAGACGTTGGCATGCATGAATCCACTATAAGCAGGGTTACCTCGAACAAGTATGTGCAGACTCCTCAGGGCATATTCGAGCTCAAGTATTTTTTCAGTACGGGCATATCCAGGCATGACGGTTCATCGGACGTGGCAGCCCAGAGTGTAAAAGAGAAGATAAAGAGGCTGATAGAGGCAGAAGATCCTGTAAAGCCTTACAGCGACAATCAGATAGTAAAAATCCTTGCCCGGGACAATATCAAGATAGCCCGCCGCACTGTGGCAAAATACCGTGATTTAATGGGTATCCTGCCGTCAAGCAGGCGAAAACGTCCCAAGGTCTGATATTTTTTTGACATAAACATAAATTTTTCATGCAGTCCGGTCTTGCGGTATGCATTTTTAAATGTGAAGATGCACGTCCTGTATTTTCGCATTAAACCAATGGAGGATTTTTATGCAGATTAATGTGACATTTCGACATGCGGAACCATCGGACGAGCTGAAGGAATATGTCCGGGAACGCTATTCCAAGCTGATGAAATACAGTGATTCGCCCATGAATATCCATGTGGTTCTCTCATCTGAAAAATTCAGGCATACGGCAGAGGTAGTGGTCTCAGGTGATGGTATCAGGGCTGCTGCCAAGCAGGAACACGACGATCTCAGGGCTGCCATAGACCTTGTTCTTGACAAGATAGAGAGACAGCTGAAAAAATTCCGTGACAAGATAAAAAACAGGAGGCATTCCGGTGGCCCCGGTGGAGCCGCAAGAGAAATGTCCAAGGCTGCTGAAGAAGCCTCTCAGGAACCTGTCATAACCGTTACAAAGATCAATCCCAAGCCGATGTCGATTGAAGAGGCTGCTGATCAATTTCAGATAAGCGGTGGAGGTTTCCTGGCGTTTTTGAACGCGGATACCAACCGTGTCAATGTGATTTACTGGAGAAAGGATGGAGGCCTGGGCCTTCTGGAGCCTTAACCTGTGTGGATACTGAATTACTTGTGCAGCCAGGGCATAGATCCTGACTTCAGGGCTTTTTCCAAGGATGATGCCTTGAAGAAGCTTTCTTCCATGGCTGCAGAGTTGACAGGCGATGTGGATGCCAGTGTGGTGTACAAGATCCTTTATGAAAGGGAGCAGCTTGGCAGCACGGCTATCGGCAAAGGTATAGCAATACCACATGGAAAGATACCAGGGCTTGGCAAGATTTGTGTCCTTGTGGCCAGGAGCAGCAGTGGCGTGGATTTCGAGGCCATGGATAACATGCCTGTGTATGTGCTGGTTTTGCTTCTTGCTCCAGACGATGCCACTGCAGGTTACCTGAAGATACTGGCCAGGATATCACGGGTGCTCAAGATTGATAATGTTGTAGACAGGATTAGAGATGCTGCAGGCGCCTCAGAGATAAAACAGATCATTGCAGAGGCCGAGAAACACCTGTGAACCCGTCTATGCGCTCATTTGCTTATTGTGCTATTTATGATTTTTGCTAAGCGTTACTGTGCGCCAGGTCATACAGGACGGTAAAGGGCAGGTTGTGGAAAAGCATATACAGGTAGTAGTTATAACCGGCATGTCAGGTTCCGGCAAGAGTACTGCCCTGAAAGCATTTGAGGATATGGGCTACTACTGCGTGGATAATTTGCCCATAACCCTGCTTACCGGTTTTCTCTCTCTGATGGAAAATGGTACCCAGGTGCCTTCCAGGGTGGCGCTTGTGATGGATGTCCGGGAAAAGGGCTTTCTTGAACAGTATTCCGAGATATTCAAAAATGTCCGGGCTCAGGGTTTTCATCTGGAGATCCTGTTTTTATGTGCCTCTGACAACGCCCTGGTCCAGAGATTCAGCCAGACTAGGCGCAGGCATCCCCTCCAGGAAAAGGGTGATCTCAAGGCTGCCATCCAGAAAGAAAGGCGCAGGCTCGCGGCCCTCAGGGAGGATGCGGACAATTTTGTAGATACCTCTGATAGAAATGTTCATCAGCTCAGGCGTACAATTCAGGAGTTGTATGCCTCCAGGGATGATCTTTTGCAGCCCTTGATCCATGTTATGTCGTTCGGGTTCAAGTATGGTGTCCCGCCTGATGCAAGTCTTATCTATGATGTGAGATTCCTGCCAAATCCCTATTTTGTGCCAGAGCTTAGGCCGTTGAGCGGCCTGGACGCGCCTGTCTATAATTATGTCCTTGAAAAGGGTGTGACAAGGCAGTTTGCTTCCCTTCTTGGCAACATGCTTTCGTTTCTTGTTCCCCTCTATCAGGAAGAGGGCAAGGCATATCTTGTCATAGGCATAGGATGTACCGGAGGAAGACACAGGAGCGTTGCCATTGCCAGATGGCTAGGGGAGTGGTTTACAGGCAAGGGCCAAGAGGTTATTGTCACTCACAGGGATCTGCAAAGAGAAAAATAGTACAGAAGGACATCCCCTATGATCGGAGTTGTAGTTGCCGCCCATGGTAACCTGGCGGAGGAGCTGGTTCAGACCACCAATTTCATAGTCGGTCCCCAGAAAAATCTGCTGGCATTGTCTATTGATCCATCGAAATCCGTAGAGCAGATGCAGAGCGAAATCCGCAAGGCCATAAACCGGGTGGACCAGGGAAGCGGCATACTTGTACTTACAGATATGTTTGGCGGCACTCCCGCCAACATGTCATTGACATTTCTGGAAGAGGGCAGGGTCGAGGTGATAACTGGGGCGAATCTTCCCATGCTTATACGTCTTTCACAATGCAGGGATAGCGGTCTGGATCTTTATGAAACAGCTGCTTCCATTGTTGAATACGCCCGCAAGAGCATTAGCCAGGCCACAGAGATCCTGAGAAAATAGACCTTTCACATCTAAAATACGAGATATACAAGGCCTCTGAACAGCATGTTGCATGACTCCGCCTGTCACAGGCCCAGGGGGCTTATTGTTCGCATGGCCCGTCCTGCAGATGTAGATGCCATCCATGAGATAGAGACCGAGGCCCATATCCGATCCTGGAGCCGTCGGGGTGTTGCTTCAGAGCTCTTTCCTTCTGCTGTCTCAACGTTCTGGGTTGCAGGCTATGCGGCTGATCCTTGTTCTATTGCCGGATATATTTGCTTCAGAATCATGGCTGGTGAGCTGTATGTGCTCAATTTGGCGGTAAGCAGGGCATTGCGTAATAAAGGCATAGGGACCTGGCTTCTTGGGTTGTGCCTCAGGCTTGGCATGAAGAAAGGCATTACCAGGGCTGTTTTGGATGTTCACAGGGATAATTCTGCTGCTGTCAGGTTTTACAGGCGAAATGGCTTCGGTTTCGCATGTCAGGATCCTGGTTCCGGTAAAATTTTTTCAGTAATGGAGATGAAATTTTTCTGAGGCTGCTTAGATTTTAATTCAGATAAAAATGCAAGGGGGATTTACGCCGCGCGTTCTTTAACCTGTATATATCAGCTGGATGGGGAGGCCGGTGGTAACTTCTCATTTTCAAAATAGTGCACTGTATCTTTTATTGTTTATTTATTGTTTAAAAAAGGAGGATGGTTATGGCTCTTAAGGTAGGTATCAACGGTTTTGGAAGGATAGGCAGAAACGTGTTCCGCGCCTCTGTACTCTATCCCGAATTTAAGGATATTGAGATAGTTGCGGTAAACGATCTGACAGAAAACAGCGTTTTGGCCCATCTCTTGAAGTACGATTCGGTAATGGGCCGTTTTGATGCGGATGTTTCCTATGATGATGACGGTTTTGTCATAAACGGCAGGCAGGTGCACTGCACTGCCATCAGGGAGCCCTCCCAGATCCCCTGGAGTGAGTTCGGAGTGGAATATGTTATCGAGTCCACAGGCCGTTTCAGGGAGGCATCCCTTGCCCACGGGCACATAGAGGCTGGTGCTCAGAAGGTGATTATCTCTGCTCCTGCCAAGGGAGAGGATATCACAATAGTAATGGGTGTGAACGAGGACGATTATGATCCAGTACATCACCAGATCATTTCAAATGCCTCCTGTACTACAAACTGTCTGGCACCTGTGGCCAAGGTCATTATGGACAGGTTTGGCATAGTGAGCGGCCTTGTTACCACTGTACATGCATACACCAATGATCAGAGACTGCTGGATTTTCCGCACAATGATCTGCGCCGTGCCAGGGCAGCTGCGGTGAACATGATCCCCACCAAGACAGGAGCTGCAGCAGCAGTCAGCAAGGTGATCCCGGAGCTTCAGGGCAAGTTCGACGGCCTGGCTGTCAGGGTCCCTACTCCGGATGTGTCTCTGGTGGACCTGGTTGTGCATGTTGAAAAGAGCGCCACGGTGCCCGAGGTCAACGAGGCACTGAAGGCGGCCTCCAACAGATTCCTGGGTTATACCGAGGAGCCGCTTGTTTCCAGCGACTTTCTTATGAATCCACATTCTTCCATTGTGGATGCCCAGTGTACCAGGGTAGTGGAAGACAGGCTCATCAAGGTAATGTCTTGGTATGATAATGAATGGGGATACTCAAACAGGCTGTTGGACTTGATCCTGCACATGGAAACAAACAAGGCGGTCTAAGGCATGTCCGAAATCCTTGAACAGTCAGAGGCCCTGAAGGTCAACCTCAAGGAGACCGAGGTTAAACAGCTTCAAATTGACGAGAAATACAATGTGCTGAGAGAGGCAGTATCGGATTACAAGGGTGTGCTCAAGGCAGCAGATAACCTCTTGTTTGAGCTCCATCACGAGTTCAAGAACTGGAGCGCTCTGGTAACAGATCTGCGCTCCTTTGCACTCAAGAATTTCAACACCTATATCCGTTCCCCCAAGGGAACAGATGCATGCAGGGTGCTGCTGGAAACATTTCTTGATCTCATCAAGAATGCGCCCCGCAGGAAGCAAAAGGTAGCTGCTGCTGATGCACTGCTGGCCTACATGGAGAAGATCGTCAAGGTCGCAGACGATGATGTCTTTCAAAGGCTTTTGCCCGCCTTTAGCTGGATCTTCAAAGAGCTTAACTCTGTGGACAGGGAGATAATCTCTTCCATTGCCATCAGCTTTCATCCCCTGGCCAGGCTGATGAAGATAATGGCAGGCAGGATACCGGAGAATGACCTTCATCAGGATTTTTGGCACTGGTGCAAGGAGCTGATGCTCAAGGTCCGCTTGATTTCATATGAGTACTGGCTGGGTATTGAAGGCCCGCAGAAATGGCTCAAGCAGAGCCTGAGAAACTACGGCCTCCGCATTCATTCAGAAGACTATAACAGGATCATGCGGCTGCTTGATCCTGTGAATCATGAGTATTTTCAAGGTCTGATCGATGAGGTACACAGGATAGCCAGGGAGAAAAAAGGCAGGGAGGCTGTACTCGCCCTGACCGATCTCCCTGGTTACATAGACGTGGTGCGTAAGTACAAGGAGATTGCCCAGGAGCTTGGGCAGATGCCCTGCAGGCTCACCTTCGAGGATGAAAAAGGCAGAGAAGTTGAAGGCATATCCATCTATCTCTTGTTTCTGTTCCACATGGTGGAGATGCAGGGCCTCAATATCATTCACGAGGAGATACTCCGCCAGCTCAACAAAAACCTGCTCTGCCTGGTAAAGACAGCGGACTTTTACGAGCTTAGAAAGGTACTGCCCAGGAGTTTTGCACTGGTAAAGCAGCAGGTAGGCCAGTTTCCTAGGACCGCGCTGCAGTGCATCAATGCACTGGGCCGGGAGATACTACAGCGCGAGAATACCAGGCTGATAGAACTGTTCCTGGAACAGGTGGTCAAGTTCGGTTTTCAGACCCCGGGCCTCAAAGGGGTTGACATAGAGTGGCATATCCTGACCAATCCGGCGCATCTTCAGAATATCAGGGCATGGCTGGATATGGTCTGTCTGAACCCAAAGGTATGCAGCACGCTCCTGTCTGCCCTGACCATAAACCTGCAGCTCGGTGGTACCTGTATCAAGGATACGGACCTGTTTCAGAGGGACATAACCAGGCTCTTGAACAGCGATATCGAGCCTGTTTATAACCTGGTAAAGGAATTCGCAAGGACCATCCCTGTATATTTTCACGAGATTGGCGCAGAGGGTCTGCTTCGGGAAGTATCCACTGAGCTGGACGAGATATCCCGCAGAAAGGATATCCTTATACATTTTCTCCGCAAGCAGAGCCATGTTGAAAGCAATAACCTCATAGTGGGTTTCATAGAGGCTATATTCTGTTTCTGGTACTCGGGCCAGACAGAAGGCCTCAAACCCTATCTGCCGCCAGAGATCCTGGGGCAGGTGTCCACATCAGGTCCCTTTGTGGATCATGTGCATAAGATTATCAGGCACATTGCCTCTGCTCTCGGGATGGAGCCGTTTGCCAAAAAACTCGATGTGCTTCTGAATGTTTCCGAGTCCAGAATCAGGGAGCTTATAGACCAGGTTAAAGATGTGCCACTTCATGAGAAGAGGAGGGTGGAACTCCTGGTCAAGATGTACCGCCTGGAATACATGAAGTACAACCTCGGTGTCCAGGAGATACGTTACCACCTGGAAGAGGCCAGGAAGCTTGGTTTCGATGGCCTTGAAAAGGTTGCTGATATCATAGATTCCAAGGACAGCGAACATGCCCTCAAGGTTATCCTTGACGAGCTGGAGAAGTTGAAAGCCATTATCCTTTCCAGGGAGAAATTCGAGGTCCAGGAGAGTATTTACCACAAGAGGCATATTGCCGCTGATATTCCCTCCATGTATGGCCAGTACCATGAAAAGAAGTTCGATGCACTTGGCCTTACCTTCCGCCTGGAGAATCTGGGGAACATATTTTTTGAACGCCTGATAGCCGAGGTGGATGTGCCCTTTATAACCAGGGCCACCTTTGTGAATATTTTGAGGCATCTCAAGCTTCTGTGGCGGGCCGTTCAGCTTAACGGTGTTTATTCCAAGAAATTTTCCACATATCTTACTCTCCTGGAGAAATCTTTTGAGGTCAGGCGTTTTTCCTTTACGCAGTATCTGGATATTGTAAAGGGCCTCTCGGAAGGCGTGAAGGACATGATCTATGTCTATTACCTCAGCCCTCACGAAGACAACCTGAACGAGATAATACGGCAGCTCTGGCCCGACAGGATATTGCCGAAATACAAGATATCTATTCATGAAGATGCCTCACTTACAGAGGTGGTGCACAATATTTCAGAGTCTTTTCTGCGGGGGCTTATCTCTGCCACTTTCGGCCTGCAGCATCTGGACAATTTTATTGCCAGGCTGTACCAGGTCTTGAGGGAACAGCGGGAGTTTCTTGAGCCCAAGGAACTTGATATGCTCCTGAGCTACGATCCCGGCCAGGACCTCTGCTCCATATACAATCCCGACAGCTCTACTGGCAACCTGATACAGCTCGGGAACAAGGGTTATAATCTGCTCCTGCTTGCACAGGAAGGCCTTCCTGTGCCTCCGGCCATTGTGGTCACCACAGAAGTGTTCCGGTATTATTCCCTTTTCTATAAACTTCCAGGGGCATTCAAGAATTTCAGGCGCCAGGTCCGCCTTGGAGTCAGAGAGCTTGAAGAGAGTTGCGGAGCAAGTTTTGGCAATGCCTCAAATCCTCTTCTTCTGTCTGTAAGGAGTGGTGCGGCCATTTCCATGCCGGGTATGATGTCAACTATAATAAACGTGGGTATAAATCCGGATATTGCCGAAGGGCTTGCCAGGAAGACCGGGAATCCATGGTTTGCCTGGGACAATTACCGCAGATTCATCCAGTCATGGGCCATGTCCCAGGGCCTTGAGCGGGAGGTGTTCAGTGCGCTCATGGAGGAGCAGAAGGCCAGATACGGCGTAAAAAAGAAGAGGGAATTCACAGGCGACCAGATGAAAGAGCTGGCCATGAGCTATTGCGAGGCAGTGCTTAAGCGGGACATCGATGTGGAACATGACCCCTTTGAGCAGCTGCTTGCTTCCATCAGGCTCGTGCTCCGGTCCTGGAAGTCTGAGAAGGCCGGGGCATACAGAGAGATAATGGAGATATCCGATCACTGGGGCACTGCTGTTATCGTTCAGTCAATGGCCTTTGGCAACCTCTCATCTTCTTCCGGCACTGGGGTTGTCTTTACGGCAAATCCGCATAAGAAGCTAGATCGTATAAGCCTTTGGGGTGACTATACTGTAGGCAATCAGGGTGAAGATATTGTAAGTGGCCTTGTTGCGACAAATCCTGTCTCCCTGGAACAGAGTGAAGAGATTGGAATATCTCCGGATGAGAGCCTGGAAAGACGCTTCCCGCATATTTACGGGGCCCTTATGAAATGGGTCAGATACTTGATTTTTGACAAGAAATGGACTCCGCAGGAGATAGAATTTACATTTGAAGGTGAAGAAGGCTCTGATCTGTACATTCTTCAGACCAGGGACATGGTCACCAAGAGGCGCAGCCGTGTCAGCGTTTTCGTGCCCACCGGCGAGCTGGAAAGGAGCTATGTCTCCAGGGGAATAGGCGTGAGCGGCGGGGCCTTGAGCGGCAAGGCCGTTTTTACCCTTGAAGAGATGGAGCGGCTGAGGGCTGCAGAACCAGGGATCAAGTTGATACTGGTGCGTTCCGATACAGTACCAGATGATATCAAGGGCATATCCCTGGCCGACGGCATTCTTACAGCCAAAGGCGGCCAGACCTCTCATGCATCCATTGTCGCCTTCAGGCTGGACAAGACCTGCGTGGTGGGTTGTGAGCAGATGAAGGTGCATGAGCTGAGGAGCATGGCGGAGATCAACGGCCATGTTATACGTTTTGGAGATTATGTGAGTATCGATGGCAGAAACGGGTTTGTCTATCTTGGGCGCCACGATACCAGGATGGAAGAAGATGCCTCTCTGGTGTAAGGAGAGCTGCCCGGAAGATATAATCCGGGATAATGGTTGTCCTGCCAGGATATTTTAGATTGGCCTCGATCAATTAAGGAATTTGTGTAATAGCAAATTATTAACTATGGGTTTTTAAATAATAACTCAAGTTTCTGACTTAGGTTAACATATTGTAATTATAGTGTTATTTTGAAATAATCGTTGGCTGTTTTTCAACATGTCTATTGCGCTCGACATAACTGCCTCTAAG
>JALWYO010000039.1 GCA_026992735.1 Deltaproteobacteria bacterium | reverse complement strand
CAATGGCAACAGCAAAGTAACAGGCACATTCACAGTGCCGGCAACAGCAAGCGGTCAGACCCGCATGCGCGTCTCCATGCAATACGATAAATACCCGCCATCATGTGGCAGTTTCACCTACGGAGAGGTTGAAGACTATACTGTGAGCTTTACCACTCCAGAATAACACTGCTTTCTGAAACAATTATCAATGCCGTGCAGGGGTGGAGAATATCCTCTACCCCTGCATTCTTTCAGGTTTTGTCTTACTCTATCTCATATTATTTCACATAGCCCAAAATTTACCCTGCAATCAACTGTTTCTCCCTATGCTCTCCTGCCTTGTTGTTAAGATCATCTAAATTCCTTATAATAGCGGCCTGTGACTTTTTTTATGGTTATTGTTTTTGTATTTATTCAGCGCAGGTAAATGGTACTGTTTTGAAGCGACTTTGAACAATTTCGTAGTTTTTTCTTAGAGAAGCGGAGCCGCAAAAATCGCGCTTGTCTGAGCGAGGCACGAGCGAGTTGCGCGATTCAGGCAGAGCAAGCTTAGAAAAACAAGAAATTTTTCTCCTGGAGCTGAAGAACAATACCATCAAGACACCTTAAAACAAAAATACTGATAGTTACATTTTTTTAAAATACGCATAGAGAAAATCAGGACAGCTATGGCAAGCGACAAGCAAATAAAACGAATAAGAAATATAGGGATAATTGCCCACATAGATGCCGGCAAGACAACCCTTACCGAGAGGATTCTCTTTTACACAGGCAAGACCCACAAGATAGGAGAGGTGCATGACGGCCAGGCCACCATGGACTGGATGCCTGAGGAGCAGGAACGGGGCATCACCATAACATCTGCAGTCACAACATGCTTCTGGCAGGGCAAGGAGATTCATATAATAGACACTCCGGGCCATGTTGATTTTACAATGGAAGTAGAGAGATCTCTCAGGGTTCTGGATGGCGCTCTCGGTGTCTTCTGCGCAGTAGGCGGGGTTGAGCCCCAGTCAGAGACCGTATGGCACCAGGCAGATAAATACAAGGTGCCCAAGATGGCATTCATCAACAAGATGGACCGTCTTGGAGCAGATTTCTGGCGGGTGGTGGAAGAACTCAGGGAACGCCTTGGAGTGAATCCCCTTATATTGACCATCCCTCTTGGTGCAGAGGATACATTCAGCGGAGTCTTTGATGTAATCAGGCAGAAACTCATCGTGTGGGATGACGCAACAGAAGGACGAGAATTCAGAGAGCTGGATATCCCGGCAGAACACCAGGACTACGTGGCAGGCGCCAGGGAGAATCTGCTGGAGGCCCTTGCCGAGCTGGACGATGATCTAATGGAAAAATTCCTGTCTGACGAGGATATACCAGAAACACTCATCCACAAGGTTGTGCGACAGGCCTGTCTGAACCTTGACGGCGTGCCTGTATTCTGCGGATCGGCATTGAAAAACAAGGGTGTGCAGCCCGTCCTTGACGGGATCGGGCGCTACCTGCCGAGCCCCCTGGACATACCACCTGTAACCGGCATCAACCCGGCCACAGGCGAACAGGAGGAAAGAAGGGCAAGTGTAAACAGCCCACTTGCTGCCCTGGCGTTCAAGGTGCAGATGGACCAGGGCAGAAAGATGACCTATGTACGCATATATTCAGGCATCCTTGTGTCAGGCGCAGAAGTATGGAATGCCACCAAGGAGAAAAAAGAAAAGATAGCCCGGCTTCTGCGCATGCACGCCATGAAAAGGGAACGTGTCAAAGAGGCAGGAGCCGGTGACATAGTGGCAGCCATGGGCCTGAAGCTGGCACAGACAGGGGATACCCTGTGCGATGCAGAGCATCCCATTCTGCTGGAGTCCATAGGGACCTACCAGCCCGTGATCTCCGTGGCAGTGGAGCCCAGGTCAACCGCAGACCAGGGCAAGGTTGATTTCGCACTTTCAAAGCTGGCAGAGGAAGATCCCACATTCAGGGTCAAACTTGATGATGAGACCGGCCAGACCATCATCTCCGGCATGGGAGAGCTTCATCTCGAAGTCCTGACACACAGGCTTTTAAGGGAATTTAATGTGCCTGTGAGGGTGGGCAAGCCCCAGGTGGTTTACAGGGAGACGATACGGAAACCTGCCGAGGTCACTGAACACTTTGACAGGGAGATAGGCGGGGCCAGGCAGTCAGCGACTGTCACCGTCCATGTAGAGCCCCTGGAGCGCGGCACAGGTAACCAGGTCACCAGCGCATTGCCTGAAGACGCATTGCCCGAAGACCTTGAAACGCAGACCATGGAGACCTTGAAGCAGGCCCTGGAAAGTGGAGTAATCCAGGGATACCCAATGGTGGATATAAGTGTGGTACTCAGGGATATAGATTACGAAGAGGGCGTTACCACGGATATTGCTCTCAAGGCAGCGGCAAGCATGGCGGTCAGAAAGGCTTGCGAAATGGCCGAGCCGGTGCTGCTGGAGCCAATGATGCTGCTGGAGATCATTACACCAGAAAATTTCATGGGTGAGGTCATAGGAGATCTTAACAGCCGCGGCGGCAAGGTGGAAAACATAGAGGCACGTGGAAATATGCAGGTAATCCGGGCTATTGCGCCACTTTCCCAGATGTTTGGCTATTCCACGGCCCTCCGCTCCATAACCCAGGGCAGGGCAAATTTTAACATGGTCTTTTCACATTACGATCCGGTAAAACAGGGTGGACAATAAAGAAATACCCACTGCCTCCATGGAGCACGATCCTGGTTAAGCCTGCACCAGGGAGACACTTATCAGTTTGGATATCCCCTTTTCCTCCATGGTGACTCCATAAAGGGTGTCGGCTGTTGCCATTATATTCTGATTATGGGTTACCAGTATTACCTGGCTCTTCCTGGCTATCTGCCTTATCAGCTGGCTGAACCTGCCGATATTTGCATCATCCAGAGAGGCATCCACCTCGTCCAGCAGACAGAACGGGCTGGGCTTTATAAGAAAAATGGCAAATATAAGGGCCAATGCACTTAGGGCCTTTTCTCCTCCTGACAGGAGATTCAAGGTCCTTATGCGCTTGCCGGGAAGTTCTACGAAAAATTCCACGCCGGATTCCAGTATTTCAGATGGATTGTCGAGGCCAAGCCTGGCACTGCCGCCTTCGAATAACAGGGGAAAAACCTTCCCAAGGCTGCTGTTGATCTGTTCAATGGTGTTTTTAAACCTGTCTCTGCATTGACGGTCAATTCGGTCTATGGCCTTCTGTATATCTTCCATAGAGTTTTTGAGGTCCTGCTCCTGTTCTTTCAAAAACTTGAGACGTTTTTCTGCCTCCTCAAATTCCTCTATGGCTGTCAGGTTCACAGGCCCGGTATTCTTGATCTTTTCTTTCACCTCAGCCAGCATTTCTTCTGCCCTGGCAACGCCGATTTGCCGTATTGATTCCGGGAAATCGACATCATCGGCAATATCTTTTCTAAAGCTGCTCATGCATATTCCAGACAGATGCTCCTTTTCTTTTTGTATTGCCGAGAGCTTCAGTTCCGTATTGTGAAGATTATCAGACGCAATGGAGATTTGTGAAAGAAGCTGACGTATTTGTGCTTCAATATCAGTCCGGGCAGCCATCAAGTCTTCCATCTCTTCCTCTTTTTGGCTTATCCTGCTGTGCAGAGCTGCATGCTGTTTTTCCAGCAACTGTTTTTTCATG
The DNA here is from genome assembly GCA_026992735.1 of Deltaproteobacteria bacterium. Classification (GTDB taxonomy): domain Bacteria; phylum Desulfobacterota; class Dissulfuribacteria; order Dissulfuribacterales; family QOAL01; genus QOAL01. Next base: position 18,456 of record JALWYO010000039.1, on the reverse strand, counting down.
CGGATATCCTGAATCCTGCCCCTGATATTCTCTGCCTTTTCAGATAGCTTCTGTATCTCTGCTTCAACTGTCCCTGCAAGCCTTTCCGCATCCTTGAGCTGGATCAGAATCCTCTTTTTTTCATCTTGCAGGCCCTTGAGCATGGTGTCCAGGCGGGCCCTTTCAACAGAGACCTTTTGAAGCTGTTGCTGTAACTGGTTCCTGTAACTGCGAACCTTTTCAAATGCCCTTTCTGTTTCACGCAGCCCTGCCTGGGCATTCTCCCGTTTCACAGATATCTCCTGAAGCTGTCTATGAACAGCAGCCAGCCTTTTCATAATATCATGGTATTCAGCCTGGATGTCTTCCCTTTCAAACTCCTGCACTTCCATCCTGTTACGGAGTTTGTCTATCATCCTGGCAATGTTCTGCTGTTCGGAAATCAGGCTATCCCTCTGTTTTTGCAGATCTTTAACAGTACTCTCTGTTTTCTTTATCCTTGATAACAATTCAGCCTGCCGAGTCCCTGCCTGCATGGCCCTGCCTTTAAGACCAGCCAGTCTGCCTTCCATGTCAGACAGCAACGCCTGTATTTCCAGGAGCCGTGACCTTGTCCATAATATACTGTTTGAAGATGCTGCCGCGCCATTAAATCTTATTTCATTCCAAGAAGTTACGATAAAGCCATCTCCTGTTATGGCATTGATGCGTTGCGACCCTGGCACTGATACATTGAAATTCAGGACCTGTTCAATCTCATCTGCAAAATACCAGCCTGACAGAATTTGCCTTGCCGCTGACCCGGCGTTACCCTTGCCGATTATAAGATCTGCAAGAGGCAGAAAGCCTGATGCCGCATGTGATGAGATAACAGGTGTTTCTTCTGGCATAAGCTGTGCAAAAAGAATGCCCACCATGCTGGATTTTTCACTGCTTTCCCTGAGCCTGCGCACTATTTCCCTGGCTGTAATACCTGTATTATTTATGAATAGGGCCTTTAAGGATTCACTCAAAGCAGCCTCAACTGCCTCCTCCCATCCTTTCTTTACCTCGATCCTGTCTGCCAGCATGGGAGCATCGTCCCCGCTGAATCCCAGGATGGACCTTATACTTGTCATGGCAGGCTGATTGGCAGCCTGCACCTTTTTCAGGGTATCCTGTTCGGCCTTTAACCCGGCGATTTCAGCCACGAACTTTTGTTCCTGGTCAAGCATTCTGGATAATGTGTGCCGGATATCTTCATGCTGATGCTTCAGCAGCTTTATGGCAGCTGATTTTTTATCAAGCCTATGGCCGGATTTTGCTATCCTTTCCTGGACATCCTTGAGGCTCCTTTCCATCTCATCAAGCTTGCCAGAGGCCCTTGCAATCTCCCCGTCAATCCGCGCCATCCTCCTCTCAAGCAGATCCCCTCTTTCCTCCATGGAAACCTTCTTGCTTTTCAGGCTGGCTTCACTGGATGCCAGATCCACCATAGCCTCTTTGGCAGTCTCAAGCTCATATCTTATATCTGAAAACGCCTGTTTTTCTAATGCAAGTTTGTGCATAATGTCTTTTTCTTTTGCATCAACTTGCTGGCTAACGGCTTCTATCTCATTGATTTCAATATCTATATTGTTCAAACGTTTATTTGCACCGACCCTGCGTTCACTGTCTTCCTGAAGCTTTTTCCTGAGGGATTGCACGTTCTGCTGGCAGAGGGCAAGCTGTTTTTCCATATCCACAACAAGGACAACATCCCTGTCAATCCTTGATTCAATTTCTGCCGCTTTATCCTTCAGTTCCTTTATCGCATGCCTTGTTTCATCCAGCTGGATGTCCGTCTTTCTGAGCCTGGCGTCTAATGAGGAATGCCTTACATCCAGATCCTGCCTGGATTCTGCCTGTTCCCTCTGCAATTTGAGAAGTTCCTGCTCGTGATGGCATGCATCCTGCCACCTGGTCTTGAGAACGAACATTGAGAGATTCTCTTCATCTTCCCGGAGCTTTACATATCTCCTGGCCCTGTTAGCCTGCCTTTTCAAAGAGCGCGCCTGTTGTTCCACCTCCAGTATTATGTCGCCAAGGCGTTCCAGGTTCTGGGAGGTCTGACTCATGCGGCTGTATGCCTCTGCCCTTCTGGCCTTGTAGCGCGATATGCCTGCGGCCTCCTCTACAATTTCCCTCCTTTCCCGGGGAAGCATGCCTACAAAATGCCCCACCTGCCCCTGGTCTATGATAGAATAGGCCCTCGCACCTGCACCTGTGTCAAGAAACAGGTAGCGGATTGCCTTAAGACGGCAGTTTTTCCTGTTTATCCTGAACTTGGCATCTCCATTCCTGAAAAGTATCCTTTCTACTTCTATTTCAGGAATGGATGCAAGTTCAGGGGGAGCCATGCCCTCATGATTGTCCAGCACCAGGCGTACCCATGCGCTTCCCGGTGCCTTGCCGTTATGTCCGTGGTAGATCAGGTCATCCATGGACCTTGCCCTTAAGAGGCGGGGATTCTGTTCTCCAAGGACCCAGCGTATTGCATCCACTATGTTGGACTTGCCGGAGCCATTCGGGCCAACAATGGCGCTCACACCATGTGAAAATGTTATGGAAGTCCTTTTAGGGAAAGACTTGAATCCGGAAATGGTAAGCCGTTTGAGTCTCATGGGATTATGCTATATCCCCGGCATATAATTGCATGTTCAGGCAGGCATAGAGAACAGTCAGGTATTTCTTTGCCGGGCATCCTTCAAGACAAGCTGCAGGGTCTTTCTTCCCTGCCAGTTATTCACTGATGGCGTAAATGCAATTTCCATATCATGCCAGGAATAGGACAGCTTGTCCCCATGTCCCCAGGCGACCATATCCAGATTGCGGATCGCACCATGACTATTCCCATCAGGATTACCAACAGTCAATTTCAGGTGAGAATTACCAACTATCCTGGAATGCCTGATAGAAAAGCTGCTCATGGAAAACAATGGGCTGGGACAACCTGGACCGAACGGCTCCAATGCCTCAATATACTGCAGATAATCCGGGCGAAAAAGCTCCTGTACATTGACCTCACAATCGATATCCAATGTGCCTGACACAAGACCTGCTGACAGGCCGAGACGGCTTTTCTCCTCCAGCATGAACCTGAACTCGTCTATCTTTTCAGTAAAGAGCCTGACTCCTGCCGCCGCCTTGTGCCCGCCGAATCTCTTGAGGCATGGAGCGCACCCTGACAGCATTGTAAACAGGTCAAGGCCGTCCGGGCACCGGCCCGAACCTGCTGCCTCATCACCATCTATGGCAAGGAGTATCACCGGGCGCTGCACCCTTTCCACGAGTTTCGATGCGACTATGCCAACTATGCCCAGTTTCCAGTTACTATCAGCCAGGACATAGCTTGAGCGCTCACCCATGTTCCGAATCTCTGCCAGGGCTTCCCGCAGGATTTCGCGTTCCTGGTTTTGGCGCTGCTGGTTAAGCCTGTTCAGTTTCCTGGCCAGATCCTCGGCCTGTTCTTCACTTCCGGAAACGAGCATGTCAAATGCGAGCATGGCATGGTCCATACGGCCTGCCGCATTGATCCTGGGGCCCAGCCTGAATGCAATATCAGTAGAAGTAAGCGAGCCCGACAGGTTTGCAGCAGCCATGAGCGCCCTTATTCCAGGCCTTCTTGCCTCCTGAAGGACCTGCAGCCCTGACTTCACCATGATGCGGTTGTCCTGGAACAAGGGCATAATGTCGGAAACCGTCCCTATTGCCACCAGGTCCAGGTAGTTTCTCAGGTTCGGAGGCCGGTCACCGTTCCAATGGCCTGAATTATACAATTCTGTCCTCAGTGCCCTGATAAGGTTAAAGGCAACTCCTACACCTGCCAGGTCCTTGAAAGGAAACTTGCATCCGTTCTGCCTGGGATTGATTGCGGAAAGACACCGGGGAAGCCTGTCCTGTGGCTGGTGATGATCGGTGATTATAAGGTCCAGGCCTGCGCCTGCCGCATATTCGGCCTCGTCAAGGCTGGCTATGCCGCAATCCACAGTGATAACCAGGCGACATCCCTGAGCGGCGAGATAATCGAGCCCCTGGATGCTCAGCCCATAACCCTCCTTTTCCCTGTGGGGAATATACACACAGCATTCCAGGCCGAGTTCCCTCAGGAAAAGAAAAACCAGAGCTGAAGATGTAACACCGTCAGCATCGTAGTCACCGAATATACCGACTTTTTCGCGGTTAAGCACTGCACGGACAAGACGCTTGACTGCCCTGTTCATGCCCTTCATGGCAAATGGATTGCTGTTGCCGAGCCTGGACAGGCCTGTCTCCAGGTGAGATTCAATCTCATCCCCTGTCTTGAGGCCCCTGGCAACGAGATATGAAGCTATGCTCTCCGGGAATGAAAATTTCCTGGAAAGTTCCCTGACCAGTTTTTCCTCAGTATTTTTATATGACCATGGACGTTTCAGTATGAGCGACGACATGGCAGGAAACTACTCCCAAACCAGGGTAATGGCAAGCTGGCCTATGGCAAGGAAGCATGACTTGTCAAAGACCGAAATTTCCATGTCAGGCCTAAACAGTCCTTGCATAACAGTTACATAAATGGTAATTATTTTTTCAATAGAGTGTATTATTGTTTAACCAGCCTGGTGCTGTACAATAAAAAAATGGATGGGAGGGTTCCATGGACAGGGAGAAACTTGAAAGGCGTATTGCTGGTTATGAGAAAAACCTGGTAAAAAGGCGAAAAGGAGATGAAGACGTCAAAGGAAAAGGGGGAAAGGGGTCTATTATCCCGCACCTGTCGGCAGGGCTGGGGGCTGCCGCCATCGCGCTTTTACCCCTGCCTGCCGAGGCTGCCATACACTACAGCGGGCCGCAGAACCTGCCGGTAAATGCCAGCAATACATCGGCAGAGGTAGATATGGACAATGACGGACACGCTGATTTCACTTTTGACTTTTTTTCTTTTATTGGAGCGGGTGGAGCGACTCACAATATAAGATTGATCCAGTCGGGGCCCAGCCATATAGATAAAAACAGGCGTCATATTGATGTCGCTGCATTGCCGGCCAATTATTCTATTCGCTCACCTCTGGCCAATCCGGCTACTTATTATTGGACTTCTACTCATATGGATATCCTCGCCAGCCAATGGTGGAGTTCATATGATTCGGGAACTAACGGCGACTTCAACAACAAAACCGGCTACATAGGTGTGCGTTTCCAGGGAGACTGTGACCGTGGGCATTATCATTACGGATGGATACAATTTTCTTCCACCGACGATATGCACGGCACCGTCATTGACTGGGCCTATGAAGACCAGTGCGATATACAGATACTTGCCGGTGACACGGGCGCGCAGTCACAGGCTACCTCGGTTCCCACGCTTGACCAGTGGGGGATGATGATACTGATAGCAATGCTTGCTGCATTGGGGGCAAGGGAAATGGCTGTCAGGTGCGATGACAATGCCTGATTAGCTGAAAAATGCGTATTATTGACTTCAGGGGCTACGCCGGCTGAGGGGGCCGGCGCAGCCCTTTTTATGTCCAGGGGGGCTTGGTAATTGAAAATGGAAAGAAAACGCCGCGTACTGCTCATAGGATGGGATGCCGCTGACTGGAAGGTGATTCATCCCCTCATGGATGCAGGCAAAATGCCCAACCTTGAAAAGCTGGTCAGGAACGGGGTTTCGGGCAACCTTGCCTCCCTGCGCCCGGAGCTGTCCCCCATGCTCTGGACATCAATTGCCACGGGCAAGAGGCCGTTCAAGCACGGAATTCTCGGTTTTATAGAACCGGAGCCGTCCGGCAGGGGAGTAAGGCCTGTTTCAAACCTTTCCAGGAAGACCAGGACGATATGGAACATACTGAACCTCCAGGGGTATCGTTCAGTGGTTGTGGGCTGGTGGCCTTCCCACCCTGCTGAACCCATAAACGGGGTCATGGTCTCAAACCATTACCAGAGGGCGGTTGCCCCCCACGGGAAGCCGTGGCCAATGCCCCCTGGCACCGTTCATCCCAGGCGTCTTTACAATAACCTTAAGCAGCTCAGGATCCATCCACAGGAACTGGACCCGGGCCTGATACGCCTCTTCGTGCCCGAATTTCACAGGATTGACCAGGATAAGGACCATCGTCTTGAAGGCATTGCCAAGATCATTGCCGACGCGATGACCATCAAGGACGCAACAGTGGCCATCATGCACCACGAACCCTGGGATTTCACCGCGGTCTATTTCGATGCGATTGATCATTTCTGCCACGGTTTCATGAATTTCCATCCCCCCAGGCTGCCATGGGTCAAAAAAGATGACTACGAGCTGTTCAGCGGTGTGGTGGAAAGCGGGTACCGCCTGCACGATATCCTGCTTGGAAGCCTCCTGGCAGAGGCCGGTAAAGATGCCACGGTAATTATCGTGTCGGATCACGGCTTTCATTCAGATCACCTGAGACCTGCCAGGATACCTGACGAACCGGCCGGCCCTGCTGCCCAGCACAGGCCCTACGGGATCTTTGTCATCAGCGGGCCGGGCATTAAGAAAGACGAGGTGATATACGGCGCTTCTCTTCTTGATGTCTGCCCGACTATTCTGTCAGTCCTGGGCCTGCCCGTGGCAGAGGACATGGACGGAAAGCCGCTGCTGAATATCTTTGAAGAAAACAGGAAGGTTGAATGGATCGAAAGCTGGGATGATGTCCAGGGTGAAGATGGCAGCCATCCTGCTGACCTCTCGGTTGATCCCGTTGATTCAAGCGAGGCCATAAGGCAGCTCGTGGAACTCGGCTACATTGACAAGCCTGACGAGAATAAGGAAAAGGCTGCCAGGAATGCTGTCCGCGAAATCCGTTACAACCTTGCCAGGTCGTACATGGATGCAGGCCTCTACTTCAAGGCGCTGCCGCTGCTGGAAGAACTTTACGAGGAATACCCGGAAGAGTTCAGGTTCGGCACAGAGCTTTGCCATGTCTATCATTTTACCGGGATGACATCGAAGGCAAGACCGCTTCTTGAAAAGATACTGAAAGACAAGGAACGGGTCAGGCAGGAAGCTGAAAAGAAACTGGCCGGGATCGCAAAGGAACATGGCGGCAGGCTGGAGACCGAAAAGCTTGACGAAAAGACAAGGAGCGAGGTCAGGCAGTGCATCAGGCGTGCCTCGCAAAGCCCCTATGCCGTCAACTACCTGCTTGGTGTCACTGCCCTTTCGGAAGAAAACTACAGTGAGGCTGAAAGATACTTTAAGCTGGCGGGCAGCGCCGATGCCAGGCATCCGTCTCTATATGTAAACCTTGGCAGGGTATATGAACAGTTGAAACGCATGAGTCTGGCTGAAAAGAACTACGAAAGGGCGCTGAACATAGATCCCGAGAACGTGGACGCCCTTGTGGGAATGAGCAGGTTGAATCTCGCGTTGAAAAATAACCTGGAGGCAGCACATTTCGCGCTTGATGCCCTTGGGTTGAAATTTCACAACCCGGAGGCGCACTATCTGCTCGGTTGCGCCCTTCACCGGAGGGGGCTGCTTTCCGAGGCCATCAATGCCCTGGAAACGGCTGTCAGGCAGAACCCGAATTACCCTGATGCATTCAGGCGACTGACCTATATCTATAAAAATCGCATCCGGGACGAAGAAAAGGCCGCATATTACAGAGAGCTTGCAGCGGCGGCGGCAAAACGGGGGCAGCTTATCAAGGCCGGTGACATGGAGGCTGTACTGAAGGAGGTGGAAGCCATGCCTGAATCCCTTACTTCGGACATGGTTCCTGGCAATGGTGAGACGGATTTTTCAGGCCCTCCCCTGGAAAACCTCGATGAGATTGTTGTCGTGGTCTCCGGTCTGCCGAGGTCCGGCACCTCCATGATGATGCAGATGCTTGCCGCCTGCGGAATCCCGGTTTACAGCGACAGAACCAGGAAGGCGGATGAAGATAATCCAAGGGGTTATTACGAGTCGGAAAAGGTCAAGGGGCTTGGCAGGGATTCATCCTGGTTCGCCGATACCAGAGGACATGCCATTAAAATCATTTCCCACCTCCTGCCCTCAATTCCAGGGAAAGAGCTTGCCAGGTGCAGGATAATCTACATGGAACGTGACTATGCAGAGATACTTGCTTCACAGAAACGCATGCTTGAGAGAATGGGCAAGAAGGGAAAACGCATCCCGGATTCAATCCTCATGCAGACCTTTCACAGTCAGACAGAACGTATAAAGGCGGTACTCAGGCATAAAAAGGTCCCTGTCATGTTCGTGAATTACAGTGACTGCGTTGCCTGTCCTGAAAAACATGCCGCAAGGATCGAGAAATTTCTGGGCATTGATGTCGATATTGACAAGGTAAAGGCCTGCGTGGACCCTTCACTTTACAGGCAGCGCGCCTCAGGACGACATCTGGGCAAAGCCCGATAACAGCCCGTGATCATTTACAATCTGATTCTGTCCGGAATCCGCCCGACAAGTATTTTACACGGCCTGGATACCTGCGTACAGGCACCTCATTCCCTGCACCATGCGGCCAGGAATGCGGGCATTATAATGATTGCAGTCAAAAGAGCCATGGCAATGCCTATGGTCAGGAGCTTTCCCATGCTTGCCATGCCGAGATGCGGGGATACCGCCAGGTTGCCAAAGCTGCAAATTGTAGTAAGCGTGCTGAAAAATATAGCCCTGGCGGTACTGGTCTGCAGGATATTGATAGGCTCTTTAAGGGCTTTCCTGTGCCTGTGTGCTATGTGTATGCCATTGTCAACGCCAATACCGAGAATGAGTGGCAGGGCTATGATATTGGCGAAATTGAGGTCTATATGCAGAATGGCCATGAATATGCCGGTGAGCAGGCCTGCAAGAATAAGCGAACAAAAGGCTATCACTGCATCTCGTTTCCAGGGCATCATTACCAGCAGAAGCAAGGCAATAGCGGCCAGGCTTGTTGAAAACGCCTCCCTAAAGGCTTTCAGCACTGCCCTGCCACCTTCCATTATAAGGACGGCATAACCAGTCACATCCGGATCCACGGTCCTTGCAGCTGCCACCCATTGTGCGATCTCCCTGTCGTTTTGGGGATTTTTTTCAGGCACAACATCTATCCGCCTGTCCCCAGAAGTCCCGATCCATTCCGATCTGATTTGCTCCGGGATTTCCTGTTCCGTAAAGGCCCGTGCAGACAAGGCCAGCTTCAGGTCGTGAATACGCCCTGGAAAGGACCCTAATACCGCATCTCTCAGGCTATGGAGTTCGGCAGCCCTGTCACCTGGCGGGAATAAATCGAGTTTCTGCAAGAAGGCCTCTATTTGACTGATTAGAGCGGCCTCTTCCTGTGTATTTTTATATGTTGATGCCTTACGCAGCCCGGAAAGAAATTTCCGGATACTTTCAACCTCTTGGCCAGGATCTGTATCTTCAATGATTTTGGGAGTGACAGCAAATACAGGCTCCATAATCATGCTCATATCATCAATGATGTCTAATTTTGACAACTGCCCATCAGGAACAAAATTCATCAGATTTATGGCATGTTTTACCATTTTCAAGGCCTGGAATTTCTTTGTCCGGTCAATAGCCTCTTTTTGGGTATGAGCAAGAGACTCCAGGCTCCATGGTGAGCTGTCAGGATCTTGAAGGAGTTTCTTGAACGCCAAGATGGATTCTGCATCAGGGGCCCTGAGGTTTATGGGATTGCTGTCGAATCTTACCCTGGGTATATACCAGCAGGCCGCGAGAATTATAAGGATAACTGAAAGCCTGATTATCCTCCCTTTTTTATAAGGAAAACCAATAATCTTGTAAACCATGGAATGGCTGTCAAGGCTCAGGTAATAGGGCCTGATAACGGATGCTGAAAGAGGAAGAAGTGAAATCACTGCAGGCAAGATGGTAAGATTGGCAAACAGCCCAAGAAACATGCCGGTCCCAGCAATGAGACCAAGCTCCGCCACTCCAGAAAAATCAGTGGGCATGAAACTGTAAAATCCTATGCTCGTGGTTACTGCGCAGAGCACAAGTGACGGGCCTACATCCTGGACCGCCTGGATCAATGCCTCTCTGGACTCCAGGCCAGAAACCAGCAATTCCCTGTAGCGGAGGCAGAGATGAATGGCGTAATCTACTGAAAGGCCGATAAAAAGCACGGCAAATGCCACAGAGATCATATTGAGATGCCCGACAGCTGCTGCCGCAAAACATGCCGTCCATACAAGACCCGCCACCAGAGGCGCAAGTGTGGCAAGCACCAGCCTGAAGGAACCGAGGCCGGTAATCAGGACAATACTGACCATGATGAATGACAGGATACCTGCTGTCTTGGCCCCTTTTGTAACGCTCTTCAGCTCGTCAAACTGCATTGGGATATCACCAGTGAGCATTACCTTAACGCCCTTGTCAGGCACCAGGGCAAGTTCTCTGACTATTTGCCTGATGGCAGTTATGGCAGCCCGGCCAGGCAGTACTGTCTCGTAGTTGACCGCTGGCTGGACTATTATGAATTGCCGTGTCCGCCCGCCAGAACCTGACATAAGCCTCATCCAGGACATCTGGTAAAATTTACCCGCGTTGACGTGCTCAAATGTCTTGCTGAGTTCGGTAAACACCATGGAGAGATCAACACTCTCCCCTTTTGCCTTGGCCTCCAGGGCAAGATTGAGCATTGAGAAAAAACCATTGAGATCAGGCTCCCTGACAATGGCTGCCAGCAGAGGCTCGGCCTGGGCAAGGTTGTCCGCCAGGCCCTCCAGTTCCTCCTGGCTTAGGAAGAGCAATCCCTCCTGTTTGAAAAAGCTATCATCGCCAGGCAGATAGACCCAGGGGAAAAGTGTAGGTCGCTCCCTCAGGGCCCTGCCGAGCTGGTCCCTTGCATCCGCTGCAAGATCCGGCGTTATTGCATCTATTACAACTACAATTCTATTGCACGAATGAGGAAATTCTTTCTTAAAATGTCTGTATACCTGGAGATAACGCAGTTTTTCCGACAGCATTCCGGCAGTATCAGTAATAACTCCCAGATGCCTAGCTGCGTAAAATCCACAGGCTGCCGTTAGCAGAAGAGACATAAGGAGCACAGACCGCGGGAAAGAGGTCACAAGATGGACCCATGCGGACATGGCCCTGGTTATAGTTTTTCTGGCAAGTGCAATCAATGGAGGGTTTTACCCTTTTATCTCAGGACTAAGCTGTTTGACTTTGCCTGATAGATCGAGCAAATACGGTTGACATCAGCAAGTAAGATGAATGGCAAAAGCCACATCATCGGCACCGTGTTTTTCAACCAGCTCATTGAATTTGGCAACCGCATTCTTAGATGGCATGGCCTGCATGGATATACCAAGCCTTTCCATCTCCTCTGCAAGCCCTTCAGCAACCCGCATCAGTCCAGAGTAACCGGTACCCACTATCAGTATACGAGGGTTAGCCTCTATTATGTCTAGGATATCTTCCTTCTCCAACCTATGGCCTGCCCTGCGCCACCAGTCTGGTTTTATCCGGCCTCGAATTATTTTAAGATCACTTGTAAATTTTTTATTATCGATATGTATGTTTCCAAAACCATAAGATGTTATCTTCATAGTTGATCTGCCAGTTGAGTGAAATTGTTCACAAAGATATACTTACAACTATTCTTACACTTTTGAACAAAGAGCTGCAACTGCATACATTTGATTTGCATCTAAACTGCCGTGCAGCCAGACATGGAAAGCAGCCTATGCCAAGCATGTGAGAATTACCTTATAATGAATTGTGATAAACAATGTTTTAGTGGCTTGATATTATGATATTCAACATACGTTTCTTAATCGCCAAGATAAACCGTAACTTTTCAATAACTACGTGCAAATTCTCCTGTATCTGCTTATAGACTAAGGTAATCATCACAATCTAAATAAAAAAGACAAACAGACCGATCATAAGAAAGCAGACTGTTTGCCTTTTCAAATATAAAGTGATGAGCCGCTTAGATCAGGATTTCTTTTTCCGACCTCTTGTACTCTTTTTGGGCTTCTCTTCGTCTGCCTTGATAGGAAGACCTGCGGATTTTAGATATTCGATAATCGGATTTGGACGCTTGGCTGTCTTTTTAGGGAGATCAATATGCTTTCTGAGTTCGCTTACGATCTTTGAAACCTGAAACTTGCTGATACCAAGTTTTTCAGCAATGTCAGCAGCAGTCATTGCTGCATAATTTTCATGTATGAACTTTACATCATCAGCCGTATAGGGCCTGCTTCTTCTTCTTGCCATTTTTACCTCCTGTGTGGCTGTTTGATATCAATCTATAAATCACCTGAATTTATGTGTCAAGTATAGAATTTTATATAAACTTTTTATTTTTTTCTGGATTGTTTAAGCTGCATCGTGGCAATAGGAAAAATATTATTGACTGCACCAGTTGAATTCAAGATATCTCATTTTATGAGATTGTACAAATTCTCTAATAGAAAATGTGATAACCCATACAACTGCTGATACATATAAAGCAGAAAGCAAAGAATAACATTTTACTCTGCTTAGGCTGTACGACCTGTAGTTATACTAATTATTAAAGAATAGGTGGCTGGATCTCTTCAAGAGATGTCTTGTGGGTTAGATCAAAATTTAGCGGCGTAACAGTAATATAATTTTTGCGCAGCCATGCCAGATCACTATCTTTCTGTTTGATTCTTTGCATTGTTGATGCACATTGCCAATAATAGACATCACCTCGTGGGCTTTTCCGCTTTTCAAACGATTCTATGTGGCTTTCCGTGTTTTGTCTAGTTACTTTTATTCCTGCTATCTTATCTGCTGGAACTGAGGGAATATTGACGTTTAGTGCATGACAATCTGTGTCAGTCTTGAGAAACCACATTGCTAATTTTTTAACATAGTAGGCTGCTATACAGTAGTCAGGATTTTTGAAGCTATCTATTGAGACTGCAATAGCCTTTATGCCAAGAATGGCTGCCTCTGTGGCAGCAGACACGGTTCCGGAATACAATACATTTATACCTGCATTTGCCCCGATATTGATCCCGGATATCACAACGTCAGGCCTGAAGGACAGCAGTGCATTGACACCGAGCTTGACACAGTCAGCCGGTGTGCCATTTATAGCCCAGCCAAACTGCTCTCCGTTTTTATACACCTCTCTTACCTTAATAGGATCGGTGAGGGTGATAGCATGACCCACTGCACTGCGTTCACTCTCAGGCGCTACCACTATTACACGATGACCGTCTGAACAGAACTCCTCATAAAGGGCACAAATGCCCAGGGAATATATGCCGTCGTCATTTGTTAGCAGTATTTTCATCTCGGGTCAAACCGGCTTCATGAGAGACAATATCTGCTGCATTTTTCTAATAGGTATTTGTCCCGGGGCTGTAACAGAACCGGAATCAGGAGAGGCAAAGGTGAGAAAAGCACCGAAAAACAGTGAACAGACCCTGCTAAACCTGCCATGTTCTCCCATGCAAAATGCTATCAGGGGAATAGAATGGCTCTCTGCCAATCTAAATGCAGGAGCAAGCCTGAAGAAGTCAGTCCGGTCAGATGCCATGGTAACGATTTTGATAACATCAGGCCCTGTTTCTGCCATCCTGGAAAACAGGAGGTTGACCTGGTCTTCTTCAGGTGTCCCGTGGAAATCGTGATATGAGACGATAACCTTTGTACCGCCTCCCCTGGCTTTCTCCATGAGTCCTGACAGGAGATCCCTGTCAGTCAGAAATTCTATATCTATATAGTCTGCGCCTGCCTCAATCGCCCTTTCCAGCAGAGAGAGACGTTGCTCCTCACTGCCGTGAAAGGCGCCACCTTCCTGTTTTATCCTGTTGGTGTATATGACTGGAACATTGCAGCAAGATGAAACTTTATGAAACTCCATGGAAAAAGGATCTGCCAGCAGGTCCAGCCGAATCTCTATTATATCCGCATAATTGGAATGCTGGCGAACCAGTTCCAGCAGCCCGGAAGGGCTTTCATGCTGAAGGGAAAGACATATCATTTGTCATTGAATCAAGGGCAAAATTCGGTATTTTTATTTAAAATAGGGATCTGTATCCGGGTCTATCCCCTCTAAATACTTGGTTATGGCTGTATCGTAACTACTTGTGGTGGCAAATACCTTCCTCGCCAGGACAAAGCGGGTTTTGAGAGTTGTGGCACCATTATTGGCCTTCATCTCTTCAAGCACCGTTGAATAATCAGCAGGATCCACTACAACTGTCACATAGCGAAAATTTTTCGCCGATGACCTCAGCATGGTGGGCCCTCCGATGTCTATGTTTTCAATGGCCTCTGCAAGAGTAACGCCCTCTTTGGCCACAGTCTTTTCAAATGCATAGAGATTTACTACCACCATATCTATGGAAGGAATGCCATGTTCCTTCATCTGAGAAACATGTTCTTCATTGTCTCTGATGGCCAGTATGCCGCCATGAACTTTTGGATGAAGTGTCTTGACCCTTCCGTTCATCATCTCGGGAAAGCCGGTCAGGCTGGACACATCCTTGACCTCCACTCCTGCATCCCTTATGACCTTTGCAGTTCCCCCTGTAGAAACAATTTCCACGCCCATGGCAGCCAGTTCCTTGGCCAGATCAGCTATGCCTGTCTTGTCGGTTACGCTCAATATCGCCCTTTCTATCTTTTTCATTATTTTAATCCCTCCTCGGACCATATATTTTTTAATTAAGGAAATATACTAGTAGTTATCACTTCATGCTCACCAATACGGCAGGTACAGAATTCCGGAAACAGACAGGCTTATGTTGTAATAGATTACCCGGCATGTCAATAGGGAGAAAGATAATCTGAGTTATCAGCCCGGATTATGCACTTCAAACGCCTAAAGAAAAAATTTCTTTAAATTATTGCATAGTTAACATGTATTTGTTCCCGTTGTGTCTCCATCCGAAGTGAAGTTCAATCCGTAATAAATTCTCAGGCATTCAAAGCCGCAAGGGGAGCGCAAGTTTACCGAATCTGCTTTATTATCGGACAATTGGAGTATCAAGGTACGTCTTCATGCCTTTCGCATCGCGTCTTCGGCAAACTTGCGAGCTGCATAATCCAGGATCAATCCCTGTGCCAGGCAATAAAAACTGTTTTTTCCGCGTCGCCGTACTTGAGTTCATAATCACCGTGATATGAGTTATGTATGGCCTCACCAATCCGTCTCGCCACATGAATGCCGGTAGTCAGGACAACTATACTTCCTGATTCCTGTTTTATTTCCATGATCCGTTCCAGAGGATGCTTCGCCTTCTCGGCGCGTTCTTCGTTTTTTATCAGGTTCATTATTTCGCTTCCATGGGACTGAAGAAACTTTCCAGTCAATGTCAATGTACCTGCTGGCAAATGATCTTTTATCCTTCTACATGCAGGACAAATGGCCATATTGGCCTTTTCCGGAGCATTGTCTGTCCAAGTCCACCGTCCATCCATATAGACTGCGCCGCATTGTTTACATATTGTGGGTTCTGGAAATTTTTCTCTTGGTTCATAGGGATCATGACGTTTTTCCTGTACCAGCCTGTCGAGACGTCCGTACTTGCCTTTATCCATATCACTACCTCCTGACTCGATTTTTTATCCTGCGCTACTAAGCAAATTATGCATTTAAGGCCGCAAGGGCAAGAGCATAAAAAAAGCTGAACCCTGCTGACAGCCTTTTCTGCTGGGCGTACATTTTTATTTTAATCGATAAGTTTCCTGCAGAGGTCAACTTCCAGGCAGGTTTTTCATTTGTATAAAGCCTGTAAGAATGCTATTACTTAAATTATTGAATTGTTTTTGATGTAAAATTCATCCTATTTCAAGGCTGAAGGAATTAATATGCCCATAAGCGTGCAGCTTTTCAAAATGTTGGAAAATGTCGAACCCGGGATCCGTGGTGTTTTGCTGGCCATTCTTGAAGAGATAGAACGGCAACAGCGGGAGCGGGTTACCAAGGATGAATTTGCAGAGCTCAAGCAGATTGTTGCCGAGCTTGCCGAGGCACAAAAACGTACTGAAGCCCGGGTTGAGGAACTGACTGAAGCACAAAAACGTACTGAAGCAAGAGTTGAAGAGCTGGCAGAGGCACAAAAACGTACCGAGGCTCGTTTAGAGGAACTGGCAGAGGCCCAAAAACGTACTGAAGTTCGTGTAGAGGAGCTTGCCGAGGCCCAGAAAGAGACTGAAAAGGAAGTCAGGAAGCTTGCCAAGGGCCTGCAGGACACAAGGCGCATGGTAGGTGGACTGTCAAACACTGTAGGATACGGCCTCGAGGACAGGGCCATAGCATCCATGCCCAAACTGCTCAAACAGCATTATGATATCGAGGTGGATGGTCGCCTTGTCAGAAAGTATGTCAATGTTGCCGGCAGGGAGCAGGAACTCAACATGTTTGGCACAGGCACCCGCAATGGCGAGAGGCTTTCCATAGTGGGCGAGGGGAAATCCAAGCTCTCCAAGAAGCATGTGGATGCCTTCATAAAACTGCTTGGCCGCCTGCGTGCAGCATCAGTAGTGAATGACAATGTATTTCCCATCATGGTAACCTACACCGTGCGCCCCAATGTGGAGGAATATGCCGCATCCAAGGGGATTCACGTAATATGGTCCTATGATGTGCAGCCGTACTGAGGGCTCCCTGGTGGGAGTACGACTGCGCGCCCGCAGCCTTACATTTGCGGCACCATATGAAGGCTTACAGAATTAAAAATATATACAGCAAGGCTCATTGAAATCTGTAATCGGTTACTCAGATTAACACGTAGAAATCCGCACCCAAATTCTTGGTAAACTTCCAATGCCATCCTGAGCACCTTATAAGTTTTTTGTCTTTTCTCTGTGTAATCTGCGTAATCTGCGGATTGTTGTTCTATCACCTTCAAGGCCTCCTGCCTCAATTTCTCAACAAACAGGACAACAAAATTTTTCTCTTTTAACCATCCGGTAAATCCCACTACCTATTATTTCTAAATGCTTTCAGTCCGCTTTGAATACACGCTTTTGAGATAATTTTCCAGTCCAAGCTCGGGCTCTTTCAGTGCTTTAGCAAAAGATGTTATTATCCCGGATTATGTTTGGAGGGCAAGGCCTGCTAGGTTATTACCAGATGTCATGCGTCTTGTACAGGAGGCGGTTGCTGACAGGGTCAGGCGCATGGCAGCAGCTTACAGGCACGTGTCTCGTTTCAGGAAAGCCGGTACTTGTCCCCGTATCCCCTCGGGGTGACCATCAGGCCGTTCCAGGTAAATGTCCTGGAATTCCCGATTATTACAGTGCTCTGCATGTTTACATGTCGCCCATGCCCTGTCAG
Source organism: Deltaproteobacteria bacterium (assembly GCA_026992735.1). Lineage (GTDB taxonomy): Bacteria > Desulfobacterota > Dissulfuribacteria > Dissulfuribacterales > QOAL01 > QOAL01. The sequence goes on along the minus strand of JALWYO010000039.1, from coordinate 1,225 downwards.
GGAATCCAGGGTCGTGAGCAGGATCGCCTGGTCCTTTCTATAGGCAGAGGTCACTATCCCTGCCGGTGTTTCCGGAGGCCTGTATTCCATCACGATGTCCCTGGCCCTGCCGAGTTGCATGCGGCGTTTCCTGGATGCAGGGTTGTACAGCGCAATGACGAAATCGGCTTCGGCTGCATGTCTAAGCCTCTTTTCTATAACATTCCACGGGGTGAGCAGGTCGGACAGGCTGATGGTTGCGAAATCGTGCATCAGAGGGGCCCCCAGCAGGGCAGCACATGCATTTACTGCCGAGATGCCTGGTATGATTTCTATAGGGACCTCGCAGCCGCGCGCCCTGGCAAGCTCGAAGATCAGCCCGGCCATGGCATAAACACCAGGGTCTCCCCCGCATACCAGGGCCACGGAGCGGCCTCGCGCTGCCTGGTGCAGAGCCTCCCTGCACCGTTCAACTTCCTGCATCATGGCCGTGCCAATCCGTTCCTGATCCGGCCTGAGAATGCCCGCAACGAGTTCAAGGTACGTCCTGTACCCTGCAACTACCTGAGCCGAGGTAATGGCCTGGATGGCCCTCTGGCTCATGAGGTCAATGGGCCCCGGGCCGGTTCCCACCACGGCCAGGCGGCCAGTGCTATTGCCGTTGTTACGTCTTTCCATTTCCGTTTCTCCACCAAGAGCTTTCCTCCCCGGGCGCCGAGTATGGCCGCCGGCTCGCAGACCCCGTGGGCCCCTGTTGCCCTGAAAACTGCATCAGACCTTTTCGTTCCCTGGACCGAGTTCAACTGTTCTGCAGGGAAAAACAGAGTCTCGACGCCAAAGTGCATCGCTGTCTCGATTATTCCCTGCTCATCCTGCTTGATATCAATAGTGGCAATGCAGCAAAGCGCGTCTCTTGCAAGCCCGGCCTGGACAAGGGTTTGGTCCAGGGCGTCGATGATCTGCGGGGCCGGGGTGCCGCGGTTGCAGCCAATGCCTGCCACAATGACACTGGGATGCAGAACCAGGGCGCCTGGGCCGGCTTTATGCATGCCGGGCCTGATGGTGATTATGATATCCGCCTCTCCCGGCCTGTTGGTCTCGACCATATCCCAGGGCAGAGCAGGAAGCCCTGAATCCGAGTAGATTCGAACCTGTCCACGGTCCACCAGCCTGCCCATCACCACTGGCAGAAGCTGGCTATTCCATGGCTTGAGGCAATATTTCCTGATCCACAGGTCCAGGGCGG
>JALWYO010000038.1 GCA_026992735.1 Deltaproteobacteria bacterium | reverse complement strand
GTTGCAAGACCTGCAGTCATGTAAATCCTCCACAAAGACGATAAACAGATTAATAACGATATTTGGCCCAGAATATTCAATCCGTCAGCAGCTGAACAATATGCTGCGCCTGTATGGAGTTTTTGGTGGAAAGACGCAGATATGAACGTTATCCTGTAACATTCAGGGTATTTTTACCTGATCATGGTTTTTGGGGAGTTACCAGGGACATCTCCCTGGAAGGATGTTTTGTGCAGACAGAACAACCTGTTGCCAGTGGTTTTGTAACTGATTTGTGGATAGAGCTGCCGATCGTGGGTGTGCTCAAGCTGCAAGGATATATTCATCATTCAGGCACACAGGACAGAGGCATGGGGTTACAGTTTGTGCAGGTACGTTTTGAGCAGGACCAGTCCAATTACTACAAGCTTTATGTGCAATTTATCAAACTGCTTCCAGAGATGCAACGGATCAGGGAAGAGTATATAGAACTGGCAAAAGAAGGCAGACTGAAGCTGCTGGACCTGCCACAAAACGATAATGGCCAGGAAACACCGGCATCATAATAGGATATCCGGCCAGCTGGCAAAGCAAGAAAGATAAATGACAGGCGCTGAAACAGTCTTTCAAACTCCTACGGTTACTTACAGCATAATAAGCCTGTTTGTATTCCTGACAGGCTTGTGCATTGGCAGCTTCCTTAATGTATGCATCTGCAGGCTTCCAGAGGGGCGCTCGGTGGTGTCTCCCCCGTCTGCATGCCCGGGCTGTGGGCACAGGCTCAAATGGTGGGAAAATATCCCTGTAATCAGCTTTCTGTTACTGAAGGGCAAGTGTTCAGGCTGCGGCAGCAGGATTTCCTGGCAGTATCCCGTTGTAGAACTGCTGACCGGCCTGCTGGCCCTGGCCCTGCTGCACAAATTTCACCTGTCTCTGCAGTTTGCCATAATGTTCCTGTTCTCCTGCGGTCTTATCGTCGTTACGTTTATAGACTTTGCCCACAGAATCATTCCGGATGTAATTTCCCTGCCGGGAATAGCAGCAGGCATTGCAGCCTCATTTTTTATGCCTGGCATAACATGGCTGGATTCAGTCCTGGGAGCACTGGCTGGAGGTGGTGTTCTCTACCTGGTTACTTGGGGGTATTATCTTGCAACAGGCAAGGTCGGCATGGGAGGTGGAGATATAAAGCTCCTTGCCATGATAGGGGCCTTTTTAGGCTGGCAATCCATTCCATTCATCGTATTCATAAGCTCGCTGGTAGGCGCAGTTGCAGGCATTATTTTTATCATTGTAAGCAGATCAGGCCGTGACTACCAGATCCCTTTCGGGCCTTTTCTTGCAATGGCGGCAGAAATCTATATCTTTTTTGGCAGCTGGATATTGAAGACCTATCTGGCAGGCCTTTCACCAGGCACCTGAGACAGGCAAGCCAGACATGATAAGCTGCAAAGGTATTCAGGCTAGGCCGGCTGCCTGCCTCAGCATTGCAATTTCACTCTCTGTAAGCCGCCTGTAACGCCCTGGTTCTATCCCTCTGAGTTTCAAGGGACCCATTGCCGTACGCTTCAATTTCAGAACGCGGTGGCCTGTCTGCCTAAACATGAGCCTTATCTGGCGCTTTCTCCCTTCCTTCAGGACGACTTCCATGATTGCCCTGTCCCTATGTTTTCTCAGGAACCTTATGACGCATGGAGCTGTCATGAACCCGCCCTCGATCTTCACTCCGGCCCTGAGCCTGTCTATTGCCCTTCTGGAAGGCGTGCCGGAGACCGTCACCCTGTATTTCTTGGCGACCTTGAACGATGGATGCAGGAGCCTGTAAGCGAGTTCACCGTCATCTGTTAGCAGGAGCAGGCCCTCGCTGTCCATATCGAGCCTGCCGACAGGGAAAATGCGCTGCGGCACACCTTTAAGCAGCTCAGCAATAGTGGGCCTGCCCTGGGGATCCGATAACGTGGTAAGCACTCCTTCGGGTTTATTCATAACAAGATAAACATGGCGGTCTGCGACAGGCCGTACTTCCCTGCCGTCAAAACTCACCCGTTCCTGCCCTGGCAATACCTTGGTGCCCAGCCTGGTTACAACCCTGCCATCTACCTTTATCCTGCCCTGAAGTATAAGCTTCTCTGCCTGCCGCCTGGAACATACACCTGCCGAAGCCAGAAATTTCTGCAGTCTTACAGCAACCGGGGCATTGCCTGAAGTCCTGCCCTTCCCGTGCCTGGCGCACCTGGATTGACTGTCCTGCTTGTGGCCGTTCATCGCATCAGGCACCTCTATACAGCCATGGCATTAAAATTTTGCCCTCCCGAATAACACGCTCTTCTTTCATTCTTCCTTCTGCTTGTAAATGGCTTCATCATAAGCACGCAGTATGTCAGACCTCTGTATCAAACCTCCAGGCACCTTCCTATCTGAACGGTCTGTCAGCACTACCAGTTCATCTATCTTTTCCTCAGCCATTTTTTTCAGGGCGGTTGCAAGAGAATCCCATGAATATATGGTGGCCCTGGGCTCCACGAGATCTCTGACAGCGATGTCCGCATCTATGCCCTTAAATGTAACCATATGGCGCACCCTCTGTGCATTTACCACACCTGCATAACTGCCATTTTTATCAACCACTATAAAAGTGGAATAGGGATACTTTGACATGTATGCCACCAACTGGTGAAGCTTCATATCCAGGGGGACAGGATCAGGCTGAATCTGCTTAGTGCGCTGCAATACCTCGTGTACTGTAAGCCTGGCTAGCAAACCAAGCAGTATATCCGCGTGATGAATCGGCGTGTCAAACCTGGTGGTCAGTTGTTTCTCATATATACCCTTCCTGCCTTTAAGTAGAAAGGCCAGTGTAGAAACCCACACGGAAGGGAGCAGAAGCTCGTAGTTGCCGGTCATCTCGCTCACCATTATGACTGTTGAAAAGGGCGTGCTTGCAGCAGAGGCAAAAAAACCTGCCATGCCAACGATAACATAGGCCTCTGGATTAGGGACAAGGGCAGGCCAGATACCATGAAGCAGCAAGCCGACAGCACCGCCAAGGGTCCCGCCTATAACCACAGACGGGCCGAAAACGCCACCACTGCCACCTGATGCAATACTGAATGCAGTTGTAAATATCTTTCCTATGGCAACTATTAACAAGACGGAGACAGCAAGCTTGCCCTCGAATGCATTCTGCAACACACCGTAGCCGGTATAAATGGCCTGGGGAAAATAATAACCGATTATTCCTGTCAGGAAGCCGCCTATTGCCGGCTTCAGATGTGGTACGCAGGGTATTTTCAGAAAAACGTCCCTGACAAAATAGAATATCCTGGCATAAAACCTGGCCACATAGGCCACCACCACCGCCAGGATAGTATATGGCAGCATCTCTGCGGAATGGTGAAACTGGTAATCAGGGGTGATGAACAGGGAACCAAAACCAAAGAACAATGAAAATACACAGTAGGCCACGACAGAAGTGATGGCCGAGGGCACCAGCAGCTCGTATTCCATGTCTATATCCCGGTAAAGTATCTCTGCGGCAAATATGGCCCCTGCCAGGGGTGCATGGAATATGGAGCCTATGCCTGCACTCATGCCTGCCATCATGAGTATCCTGCGTTCTTCGGTTCGAAGATGAAGCCTTTGTGCCAAGATGGAACCAAACCCTGCCCCGATCTGGGCAATAGGGCCTTCCCTTCCACCAGAGCCACCGGAACCTATCGTGATGGCAGATGCAATGGTCTTTATAAGGGGAACCCTGGCCCTTATACGGGCATCCTTGAAATGATATGCCTCCAGGGCCGCATCTGTACCATGGCCTTCTGCCTCTGGAGCAAAGGTGTAGATGAGCCAGCCAGACAGTAACCCTCCCAGGGTAGGGACCACCAGGAGCATCCACCTGACAAATGGCGTGGCGGTTGCTTTTAGGAGAGGGGTTTCCCCGCCAGGCCCTGGAGGCCTGTAGCCTGCCAGATAGTCAAGAAAATAGTGATGGGCAAAATCAAGGGCTGAGTAGAAGAATACAGAGCCAAGCCCGGCAATAATTCCCGTTGGTATTGCCAGCAGAAGAAGCCGCCTCATGTGGAGCCATTTCTTCACCCGCCTCTTGAAGTCTTCATAGAAATTTAACATGGTTCAGCTCCCGGCAGTTTTCTCTGGACGTCTTTGCTCCTCAGTTGATATTCTTGCAGAGTACAATGGACTTGACACAGGATTGATTTTATATCAATTCCACAAAAAAATACATGATAAGCTGATACCTGCCGGATAAACGGTCAGGACACAGGAGATTGCGAAACACAAAATAGCTGCAATGCCTGCTGAATCAAATAAAACGAGAACAAGCCTGCCAAATCTCCTGCTGTTTTACAACCTCGCTCAGTTTGCCGCCATGCCCCTGCTGCTGCCTGTGCTTACGGCAGTATGCCTGTGCAGAAAGAAGTACAGGGGGCAATTTCTTTCCCGCATGGGCAGAATGCCTGTCTCTATCTCCCGCAGAAAGACAGGCAGACGCATATGGATACATGCCATGTCCCTGGGAGAATTCAATGCTGCACGTCCACTTGTCACTGCGTTGATGGAAAGGTATCCCCAGGCTGACATCATGCTCTCTGCCTCAACGGCATCCGGCATTGCGGCCCTTGACCACAGCCGCCTGTCAATTCACGGCCATTCGATTACGTTGCCATTCGATTTGTTTCCAGTGGTAAGGCATGTCATCGGGAAGACAAGGCCTGACTGCTTTGTCCTGGTAGAGACAGATGTATGGCCGAATTTTCTATGGTCCCTCAGAAAACAGGGCATCCCGGCCCTGCTTGTAAATGGCAGCATCTCTATTGCGGCAGCCAGGAGGCTCAAGCGCATACCAGGTGCAGGGCAATTCATTTACGGGCCGTTCAATCTGCTTGCAATGCAGTCCGAAGACGATGCAGAACGAATAACACGGCTGAAACTGCAACCTGAGCCCCGGGTCATGAATTGCGGCAATCTTAAATTTGACTGCCGTCCATGCAGGATAACAAGTGCCGAGCGACAGGAGCTGTTACGCTTGACCGGCTTTCCAGGTGAAGCCGGGATAATAACTGCGGGCAGCACGCATCCAGGAGAGGAAGAGATGCTGCTTAAGGCCTTTACCAGGCTCAAGGCACGGATTCCTGAGGCAAGGCTGATTCTGGCTCCCCGAACAGTCTCCAGGGCTTCCGAGATAGCAAAGATGGCCAGGCAGATGGGGCTTTTGGTTTCTCTGCGCTCATCTGTCTCAACGGACAGTGCCAAGGGCCGGGACTGCCACCTGTTTATCCTGGACACCCTGGGCGAACTCCAGAAATTTTACAGCCTCGCCCACATGGCTTTTGTTGGAGGAAGCCTGGTGCCTGTAGGCGGTCACAACCTGCTGGAGCCTGCCGCACTGGGCATTCCTGTTCTCTTTGGCCCATTCATGGAGAGTTTCAGGCAGGTTGCAGAAATCCTGGCAGATGCAGGGGCAGGCTTCCAAGTCCGGGATGCTCTGGACATGGAAAAACGATTCGGGCTTTTCATCAGGGACAGGAAAGCCAGGGAGCGCGCCGCCAGGGCTGCAAGCAGGCTCATGGATGCCAACAAAGACATTACAGGCAGGTATATCAATGCCATGGCTCCCTTCCTGGAAAGGAATCCGGGCCAATGAAACAGTCATGGATCGACTCCATCTTCCTCCTTGGCAGGCCCTTTTCTCCTCTTTATTCCATGTGCATGCGCATCAGGCAAATAGCCTATGAAAAAGGCATACTGAAATCCATGGCAGTTCCCCGGCCTGTCATAAGCGTGGGCAACCTCAGCATGGGAGGCACTGGCAAGACCCCCCATGTAATTGCCATAGCCAGGCATCTCCAGGCCAAGGGTTTCAGGCCAGCGGTCATAAGCAGGGGCTACGGAGGAAAGGCAGGCCGGGGGCCTGTAATTGTCTCCAGCAGGAATGAAATCCTTGAAGACAGCGCCCTGTCCGGCGATGAGCCCTGCATGATAGCACAGCAGCTTCCAGGCGTGCCGGTGATCGTGGGGAAAAACCGCTTCGTTTGCGCGAAGACGGCCATATCCCGTTTTGGGGCCGACCTCATTGTAATGGATGACGGATTCCAGCACCTGGCCCTGCAGAGGGACGTGGACATAGTCTTGTTGCCTGCCGCCTCGTCTTTTGGAAACGGGTATGTATTCCCAGGCGGACACCTCAGAGAATCTCCAGCAGGCCTGGCCAGGGCCTCGGCAGTTATACTATCCCGCTGTGAGCAGGTGCCGTTTAACCAGATTGAACTTGCAAAAAACAAGATTCATGAACTCTGCACTTCTGTCCCGGTCTTTCTCAGCCGCACCAGCTTTACCGGGATACGGATGGCAGGAACCACTGAACTGGCCAGGCAAGTATCTGCCCCGGCATTCTGCTTTTGTGCCATAGGAGATCCAGACTCTTTTGTTACCATGCTTGAAAGGCATGGTGTTACTGTGGCAGGGAGTCTCTTTTTCCAGGATCATCATGTTTTTACAAGAAAAGACTTGATGCAAATTCTCAACAAGGCTGCCCTGTGCAACGCTGAAATCCTTCTGACTACTGCCAAGGATTTCGCAAGAATGGAGGGCCTGTGGCAGCAAAATTTTGCAAACAGGCCGGATTTACCGCCTGTTGGCATCGTGGAAATCGAGGCAGAACCCGAAAAGTCTTTCTTCCGATTTCTTGATGCCGTCCTTCCTGGCGCAGTGCGCCAGTGAAATCATCATGTTACTTCAGGGCATCATGATTTGCTGAATGGCTTTTCCTGCAATTCATAACGGTAGAAAAGTAAATGTCATACTGGCCAATCTATCAGATATTACTGGAATAAAATTTCTTTCACTATGTTGTCAGGAAAAATTATTTGCTGTAAATTCATAATACAAATAGTTAAAGTCAACACGTATTGGGATGGAATGTTTGCACCCCCCCCTTTGAATGGCCGTCTTGTTGAAAGGCGTGCCAGAGAAAGAGGGAGGGAGGACATCAAACCAAAAGGAGGTATAGGTTATGAAGAGAATCTTGGAAATTTTATCCCTGTTATTCATGACAGCGGTCTGGTGCGGCACTGCATCAGGCGCTGTTTTCAACGAAGACATCAACGTGAACATACCCCCTACCATCGTCCATGAGGTGCAGCACGGCGTAACTCCTGCTGCCCTGAAAGACATGCCAATAATACTGCCTGACGAGGTTGAAGGCGGGAAAGTCCGGGAGATCCCCCTTGGTACACGATGGGGCCTTTTCAATGACCAGGCTGCAGATATCCCTTCAACCATGGATACAGCAGCAGACACGGTCGTACAGGACTATGACGGGGCAGGAGCAGACATGCCCTCTCCTTCAAAAAGCTTCCAAGGCATAGACAACATATGGGGGGTAGCCCCCCCTGATACCAATGGAGATGTCGGGGAGAACTACTACGTCCAGACAGTTAATCTGGGATTTGCCATATACCGCAAGGATACCGGGGAGAAAGTCTATGGCCCCGCGAGCCTCAACACCCTCTGGGAGGGTTTTGGAGGCATGTGTGAAAATCACAACGATGGCGATCCCACTGTGCTTTATGACTCCCTTGCCAAGAGGTGGCTCATAAGCCAGTTTGCACTTGATTTTGGGGCTCTAAAATTTCACCAGTGCATAGCAGTGTCCCAGTCAGGTGATCCTACAGGTTCGTGGTACCTGTATGATTTCTTGATAAGCAACACAAAGCTTAATGATTATCCCAAGTTCGGCGTATGGCCTGACGGTTATTACATGTCTATCAACCAGTTCGATGGTGCTACCTTTGCCTGGGCTGGTGCAGGAGCAGTTGTCTTTCAACGGCAGGCAATGCTGAAAGGCCGGCCTGCATCGGCCATATACTGGGATTTGGCAAAAGATTTTCCATGGGCTGGAGGCATGCTTCCTTCTGACCTGGACGGTCCTGCTCCACCTCCTCCTGGCACACCAAACTATTTTGTAGAGGTCGAGGATAACGCATGGGGTAGTTTTCCTGACAGCCTAAATATTTGCGAGGCGCATGTGAATTGGGATAACCCTTCAGAAAGTTATTTTTCATGGTCAGCCACGCTGACAACAGCTCCTTTTGATTCCAATATGTGCAACTACTGGTGGGGCTGCATCCCTCAGAAAGACACGTCACAAAAGCTTGATACCATATCGGACCGGCTCATGTACAGGCTTGCGTACCGGCGTTTCAATGACCACGAAAGCCTTGTAATGAACCACACGGTTGACGCGGATGGAACAGATCATGCAGGCGTAAGGTGGTACGAGCTTCGAAAAACGCGTGAAAGAAACACATGGCCATTTATAACCGCGTTCGATACTAAAAGTAATGATTCCTGGAACATATATCAGCAGGGGACATACGCTCCTGACAGCAAGCACAGATGGATGGGCAGCATTGCCATGGATGCGGCAGGAGACATAGCCATAGGGTATTCCACATCAGCCTCAGACCAGTATCCCTCCATCAGAGCGGCAGGCAGGCTCGCCAGTGATCCTCTCGGCATCCTGGCCCAGTCAGAAACGGTAATACAAGCAGGCGGGGGCTCGCAGACAGATGTTTCACGCTGGGGAGACTACAGCTCCATGAGCGTTGACCCCGTGGATGACTGCACGTTCTGGTACACTACCGAGTATTATCCTCAAACGAGCGGGTGGGGATGGCACACCAGGATCGCGGCCTTCAAGTTTCCTTCCTGCCAGTGCCAGAATCCCAACCTGGTTTACGCTGCTCCGAACCCTGCAAATCCCGGCCAGTTTGTGCATATTTACGGCACTGGTTTCGGGACCGACCCGCTGGTATTTTTCAGCGCTGACTCCGGCTGGGTCGAGGCACAGGTTATCATCTCAAACGACTGGCAGATCAACGTAATCGTGCCGGACGGCGCATTGACCGGTCCCATGTGGGTATTTGCCGGATGCAAAAGCAACGAGTATGACTTCACCGTGGACAGCACGGCACCAATACCTCCTGAAGCAGGATTTTCAGCAGACCCTCGCAATGGACGCTATCCACTGGATGTGCAGTTTACAGATCAGTCAACACACAATCCCACGGGCTGGCTCTGGGATTTCGGAGACGGCACCACCAGCACGGAACAGAACCCTGTGCATACCTACACTGCAGCAGGGGATTACGATGTCAGCCTTACTGTTTCCAATGCCGGGGGCAGTGGAACAACTACCAAGGAGGCCTATATACATGTTCTGCCTCCTCTTGCGCCTAAAGCGGACTTTTCTGCTGCTCCGCGGAACGGAGCCGCTCCCCTGTCTGTGCAGTTTACGGACCTGTCAACGAACAATCCCACGGGCTGGCTCTGGGATTTCGGAGACGGCACCACCAGCACGGAGCAGAACCCTGCACATACCTATGCTCAGACAGGAACCTATGATGTAACACTCCAGGTTCTCAATGACGCTGGCACCTCGACTGTCACAAAACCTGCTTATATCAACGTCACATGCAATAATCCGCCCCATATAACATATGCAGCGCCCAATCCTGCACAGCCAGGGCGGATGGTACAGATATACGGTACCGGCTTTGGTCCAAATCCCCAGGTATTCTTTAATGGGGAAGAAGCCTCTGTCGGTTTTCACAATGATTGGATGATCATGGTGACCGTGCCTGCAGGCGCGACATCAGGCCCGTTGACAGTGGTAAATGAAGAGGGATGCCCGAGTAATCCCTATGCCTTTACCATTCTGGGTGGAGGACCAGTATAGATAAATAGGCAACATGCAGCCTGAACAGCAGCGGCAGGGGGATGTACCCCTTGCCGTTTTCAAAGGCCGCTTGAACATCTGTAAATATTTTTATTGACATGGGGATGCTTGTAACTTAGTATTCCCATAGGTTTAGATAATATTTGTTTTCAGCAAAGATGCTGAGGCAAGTATTATTCTATAAGATTTGTCGCTGTGTGTGGATTCAGAAGTACCCTTATTTCGGATTCTTCCGTTAAGGCTTTCGAACCAGGCAAGGGCAACACATGGGTCGAAAGTACCCAGAGTATCATACTGAAAGGAGGAATACCGGAATGAAGGGAACAGTAAAATGGTTTAATGATCAGAAGGGCTTTGGTTTTATCTCTCAGGAAGACGGCCCTGATGTTTTCGTACACTTCACTGCCATTCAGGGTGACGGTTTCAAGTCACTTGAAGAAGGTCAGACTGTAGAGTTTGACATCACGGAAGGCCCCAAAGGGCCGCAGGCAGCAAATGTACGCGCTTAATTGATTTTCAATACAATTTGATCTGAAAAGGCGGGTCGCAAAATGACCCGCTTTTTTTTGGACAATACCGCAGCGTTGATCCGCTTCGGACATCAAAAAGGACAAGCATGAAATTATATATAGGCAATCTAGCCTTCAATGCCAAGGAACAGGAAGTAAGGCAGATGCTGGAACAATACGGGGAACTGGAATCTTTTGACTGGATAACCGACAGGTACACTGGCAAGGCCAGGGGCTTCTGTTTTGCAGAAATGAATAACAGCGATGCCGACACGCTTATAAAGGCCATGAATGGCAAAGAATTTGGTGGCAGGCTTATAAAGATCAATGAGGCCCGCGCAAAGAGTTCCAGGAAAAAGAGGCGCTCCTGGTAAAAACCGCTGGGCATCCATTCCCCTAAACCGCAAAGCAGGAAAACAAAGTTTACATATACCAGCCACACCCTTGCGATTCGGATTGTTTTTTCCCCTTGTCAGGGTGACGCAGGCTGGGTTTGCCCGCCATGCCGGGCAAACTAAAAAAGGAAAGTCCTAAAAGACTTCCCCCTTTAATATACAAATCGAACTGCTGTTGGCATTAACGCTTAGAGTACTGGTACCTCTTTCTTGCGCCTGCAAGCCCGTATTTCTTCCGCTCCTTTACCCTGGCATCCCTGGTTAGGAGACCGGCCTTCTTGAGTGGAACCCTGAACTCTGGCTCCATTGTCTGGAGAGCCCTTGCTATTCCGTGTCTCAATGCCTCTGACTGCCCGGCCTTTCCGCCTCCCCTTATTGAGGCAGATACATCTATCTTGCCCAAGGTATTTGTGACTTCCAAAGGCTGATTTACTACGAGCTTGGCGGTTTCCATATCAAAATAATCATCAAACTCCCGACCGTTTACAGTGATCCGGCCAGTGCCTGGCATGATCCAGACTCTTGCAACAGCGCTCTTCCTCTTGCCTGTGGCGTATACTCGTTCCATATCTTTCAGATCCTCGTCTATCTTGTAGCTATTTCTAAGGTTTCGGGCATCTGCGCCTGATGCGGATGATCAGCCCCTCTGTAAACCTTGAGTTTTTTCAACTGTTGCCGCGCCAGCTTGTTTTTGGGCATCATCCGTTTAACAGCAAGCATTATCACATCTTCAGGCTTCTTGGCCAGCATAGTCCTTGCATTGACGGATTTCAGACCTCCCAGATAACCGCTATGGCGGTGATACATCTTCTGGTCGAGTTTGCGCCCTGTAAGCTTAACCTTCTCCGCATTGATAACTATTATAAATTCACCAGTATCCAGGTGCGGCGTAAAATCAGGGCGGTGTTTGCCCCTGAGCCTTGTGGCAAGTTGTGTGGCCAGGCGGCCCAGCACCTTTCCAGATGCATCCACGACAAACCACTTTTTCTGTATCTCGTTCACCTTTGGAAGCGGGGTTTTCATATCTCTTGCTCCTTGCTTTTTAAGCACTGCTCTCAACTGCCCCTTTATAAGGGCATCAGGTTTTCTAAATTAATCTTGGGCAAATGTCAAGAGATAGTATCATTAGATTGAAAATTAAACATGAATAGACAATCTTTATGGAAGAAGAATGTTTACACTTCGGGTGAATTGATTAACCTTGACAAAATTACGCCACACAAGTCCGACCATGACAAACAAAAAAAATGCCCGTATTTTATTCAACGCCGGGGAATTTATTGGTAAGCGCTCTCAGGGCACCGCATCTGATGTGTTGGCGGGCGCTTGAAGTACAGGGAGTACGACTGCGCGCCCGCCGCCTTACATCTGCGGCACCCTGAGAGCGCTTACAGAATGGGAATATATACAGTAAAGCCCATTGGAACCTGTGATCAGTTACATTTGTTGTTTTGAGCCCAGTCGAACGATTTGATATTTTTATGGCGCATCCACGGGCTTATTAAGAAGTTACCTAAGAATGAGGAATTTTCGTGCAGAAAATTGTCATTTTTGAAGAAGATGGATCAGGTGATTACAAGATTGCCGGCATCCAGGTTTACGGCAGAAATATTGATATTGCAGGGGTCTTTGATCTCAAGGGTCCGTTTCCTGTCCTTATTGACGAGCCGTGGGAATACATAAAGGCCGATTTTCAGGCAGATCTGTGCCTGGATTTCCTCAGGCACCCGGACCTGAGCCAGTACCTTGTAGAATTATGCAACAAGAAATCCATACCTGTTATTGCATCGGGGCAGCACATCCCCGGCGCCATCTGTCCATTTACCTGCTGTGGCCTTGGGAAAAAGAAAGGCCTTGGAGAATATGGCCGGCAGTTCGGACTGCCGGAATACACGGTCTGCGTCACCGATGGGCGTATAGAGTATATGGATGTCAGGCGAGGTGCCTCATGCGGTGCCACCTGGCAGGTCTGCCGGGAGATAACAGGCCTTACGGCCGAGGAGGCCCTGTCTGCTATTTCAAGACAGGTCCAGTATATGTGCCTGTCCGATCCGTCTGCATTCGACCCTATAACCGGGAAGAGCGCTGTTCATTTTGCCGGAGAAGTTCACAGGGCAGCACTGGAGCGGGCATTGAGACAAGCTGGCATCATGGACTAACAAATATCCTTATCCATGGTCTGCTGATATCATGGCATTAGTCAATATAGAAAGCGCGCACCGGAAGGTTGTAAATGCCCTGAAAAAATGCATACCTGGACAGGGCATAGAGATGCTTTCCTACAAGAGAAACAGGGGAATTTTTGTCATCAAGGCTGACAATGATGAATACAGGTTGGTAGAGCGCGGCTATCTCCAGCAGGAGCTGCATGTTACAGAAAAACAGCTTTCCAGGCAGCTCAAATCCATGATGAACAGAGAATTTCCAAGGAGCAGAAAGGTAAGAATTTACCGCATGGAAGATACCGCCTGCCTGGCCTTGAACAGAAAAAAATTATAATTCGGGATTGACTGGCAAGGAATTAAGCTATCAAAAAACAAGCATTGTTCAGCTTTCCGTTTAAAGCGCCTAAGTAGCTTCTGAAGCCTTAAATATTCCGGTTGTGCATTCATACTTACTTGACAAAGAATCACAAGGCTTGTAAACAGAAACATCAATTGGAGGGCGGAATAAACAGCAGAATAATCGCAAGAATGTGAATTTTAGTGCATCGTATTATTCCAAGCTATTTTAGTGCCCTTGACAGATTTGCCTGAATTCCAAAAATCACTTATTACAGGAGACCACCAAATGAAAGAAGTCAGACTTCACGGGCGTGGCGGACAGGGAGGCGTGACCTCTGCGGAGCTGGTTGCTACCGCCGCTATTGCTGAAGGCAAGTATGCTCAGGCCTTCCCAAGCTTTGGCCCTGAGAGAAGGGGTGCCCCGGTTGCTGCCTTTATACGGGTCAGTGACCAGCCTATCAGAACAAGAGAAAAAGTTTACCATCCAGACATAGTCGTGGTCCTGGATCCGTCTCTGCCAGCCTTGGTGAACGTGGCAGACGGCCTCAAGGAAGACGGAATCGTCATTCTGAATACAGATCTGTCCGAAAGCGAGATCCGGGAAAAGTTCGGCATCAAAAGCAAGCTGGCAATGGTTGATGCAACCAAGATAGCCCTAGAAGTGCTTGGCCTTCCCATCACCAACACCACCATGCTGGGAGCCCTGCTGAAGGCCACTGGCATAGTAGGCAAGGATGCACTGGAAGAGGCTATGGACAAACGCTTCGGCAGGATTGCCGAGAAGAACAAGGCTGCTCTTGCCAGGGCATTTGATGAAACTGTTATTACTGGTTAAAACAAAAAAATTCGTTTAAGGAGTTATTAAAATGGCCAATTCTGACGCCATAGTAGGTTGGAAGACAATAACCTTTGGCTGTCATATCCTGGAACCAGGCAATTCGGCCAATTTCAGGACCGGTGACTGGCGCTCTCAGCGTCCTGTCACGGACAAGGAAAAGTGCATAAAGTGCGGCATGTGCTGGATCTTCTGTCCGGATATGACATACAAACAGGATGAAGAAGGTTATTTTGAAGCAGATATGGAATACTGTAAGGGTTGTGGCATATGTGCCCACGAATGCCCCAAAGATGCCATAACAATGGTTCCAGAGGAGGGGTAATCATGTCAAAACGCGTGGGAGTAGAAGTTTCGATAGCAATTTCCGAGGCGGTTGGGCTTGCCAGGGCTGAAATCATCCCTGCCTATCCCATCACGCCCCAGACACACATAGTTGAACATCTGTCAGAGATGGTGGCAAATGGCCAGCTGGATGCTGAATTCGTCCCTGTTGAGAGCGAGCATGCGGCAATGAGCTGCTGCTGCGGCGCTGCTGCGGCAGGCGCAAGGGTATTCACATCTTCCAGCTCACAGGGCCTGTCTCTCATGAGCGAGATATTATACATACCCTCCACCATGAGGCTGCCCATGGTCATGGTAGTGGCCAACAGGGCGCTTTCAGCACCCATCAGCATCTGGAATGACCACCAAGACATCATGGTCCAGAGGGACATCGGCTGGATACAGACCTTTGCCGAGAACGGCCAGGAGGCAGTTGACCTGACCATTCACGCATTCAAGGTTGCAGAAAACAGAAACGTATCCCTGCCCATGATAGTCAACATAGACGGCTTCACCCTGAGCCATGTCATCGAGCCCATAGAGCTTCCTGACCAGGAAGATGTTGATGCATACCTGCCTCCGTTCAAACCCAGATACAAGCTGGATCCGAGAAAGCCTATTACCATGGGGCCTGTAGGAATCCCAGAGGTCTATACCGAGGCCAAGGTTGCCCATGACAAGGCCATCAAAAACTCCAAGCGTTACATTCTCAAGGCGTGGGAGGAGTTTGAAGAGGTATTCGGCAGGAAATACGAGCCTGTGGAAACATACCGTACAGAAGATGCGGAAGTCCTGCTGGTGGGCATGGGAAGCATCTGCGAGACCGCCATGACAGCAGTGGATAAGATGAGAGACCAGGGCCAGAAGGTAGGCCTGTTGAAGATTCGTCTCTGGAGGCCATTTCCTGCACAAGAATTCCGCAAGGCTGTTGGCAAGACCAAGATCCTGGCCGTTATAGACAGGTGCCTGCCGCCTGGAGCCGTGTGTGGCCCCGTGGGTGCAGAGCTGAGATCCATGTTCTACAAGATCCCTGGAAGCCCGAAGATATTCAGCTTCGTGGCCGGTCTTGGAGGAAGGGACGTAACCGTAAGCCGCTTTGAGGAAATAGTGGACAAGGCAAGGGCTTTTGCCAAAAAGCGTCCACGTGAACTCTATGAAGTAATTGGAGTGCGTGAAAAATGATACCAGAATTCGAGAAATTCAAAGGCTTTAAGGCCAAAAATTTGCCCCAGATAGAGCCCCTGGCTCCCGGTCACCGGGCCTGCCAGGGCTGTGGAGAAGTCCTTGCCCTGAGAATGGTCATGAAGGCACTTGGCAAGGATGTCATAGTGTGTAATGCCACTGGCTGCATGGAGATTATTACCAGTCCCTATCCCCATACTGCCTGGAACGTGCCATGGATTCACATAGCATTCGAGAATGCAGCTGCCGTGGCATCAGGTGTGGAGGCAGCCAGGAAAGTGCTCAAGAGAAAAAAGAAGATTCCCAAGAAGCACGTTGACATACTTGCAGTAGGCGGTGACGGTGCTACCGGCGACATCGGCCTTCAGTGGATATCCGGCGCAATGGAGAGAGGTCATGACTTCCTGTATGTCTGCCTTGACAACGAGGCGTACATGAATACAGGTGTCCAGCGTTCCGGCTGTACTCCCTACGGCGCCATGACCACCACCAGCCCTCCGGGCAAAAAGAGCTTTGGACAGGTGACATGGAAGAAAAACGTTCCCGGCATCATGGTGGCACACAACATCCCCTATGTGGCCACGGCATCTCCCGCGTACTTTCTTGACCTGATGAACAAGGTAAAGAAGGCGGCCCTGGTGAAGGGACCTGCATACGTGCACATCTTTTCTCCATGCCCAACAGGCTGGGGTTCTGCAGGTGAGCGTTCCGTCGAGTTTGCAAGGCTCGCAGTTGAAACCAAGGTCTTCCCCCTCTACGAGGTTATAGAAGGCCGCTACATAATGAGCAGGAAGATCAAGAAGGCCAAGCCCGTTACAGAATATCTCAAGGGTCAGAAGCGATTCCGTCACCTTGATGAAGCCCATATCGACTACATTCAAAAACGGGTCGATGCAGAATATGAAAAGCTGCTCAGGCTGTCAGAGATGACATAAAATACAAGGCCAGGCAAAAGCCTCCTTTCAAATCAGAAAGGGGGCTTTTTTTTGACCTGGTCCAGCACTATTGGGGAAAAACAGTCTATAATAAAACGGTTTTATTGAAGAAAAACCGCAAGGCTATGCTGAAATCAAGGCACATACTTGGCATCTCGCATCTCTCTCCGGATGAAATCTCCTTTATCCTGGATACCGCCCAGTCCATGAAAGAGATAATGGACAGGCCTATCAAAAAGGTGCCTCCTCTAAGGGGCAAAACCATTGTGAACCTGTTTTTTGAGCCAAGCACCAGGACCAAGCTCTCTTTTGAACTGGCAGCCAAAAGACTCAGCGCAGATACAGTGGGGATAGCTGCAAGCACCAGCAGTGTGGTAAAGGGTGAAACTCTTATAGATACTGCCAGGAATATAGAGGCAATGCGGCCCGACATCATTGTCATGAGGCATTCCATGTCCGGGGCGCCGCATCTTATTGCCAATCACGTGGAATCCGCTGTAATAAATGCCGGAGACGGCACTAATGAGCACCCTTCACAGGCGCTTCTAGACCTTATGACCGTACGGGAACATTTCGGCACTTTGAATGGGCTAAATGTCACCATTATCGGAGATATAGCCCACAGCAGGGTGGCCCATTCAGATATAATGGCATTTTCCATGATGGGAGCGAGGGTAACTGTATGTGGCCCGGCAACCATGATGCCGCCTGATCCCGATGCCCTGGGTGCCAGGGTCTGCCTGGACCTGAATAAAGCGGTCAAGGACGCGCACGTGGTCATGGCCCTGCGTATCCAGAAAGAACGCCAGGGCAGCCTGCCCCTGTTTCCATCTGAAAGGGAATACGCCCGGAGCTTCGGCCTGTCCAGGGCGGTCACCTCTGAGCTTCGGAAGGACGCAATAATCATGCACCCTGGGCCTATCAACCGCGGGGTTGAGATGTCACCAGAGGTTGCGGATAGTATAAATTCCGTGATACTGGAACAGGTTACCAATGGCGTGGCAGTCAGGATGGCACTGTTTACCCTGCTGCTCACTGACCAGCAAAAGTTGCCTTAACTATAAATCATGGGATTATTATGACAGAAGCAAGACCTATACTGCTCAGCCAGGGAAGAGTTATAGATCCGGTTCAAGAAATTGATATCGTCGCTGATCTGCTTATCCAGCATGGCAGGATTCAGGAAATCGCCCCGCGGATATCTTCTTCTGAAGATACCAATCGGATAGACTGCCAGGGCATGTGGATAGTGCCAGGCCTGGTGGACATGCATGTGCATCTCAGGGAACCTGGCGAAGAATACAAGGAAACCATAGAAACGGGATGCATGGCTGCTGCTGCAGGAGGATTTACGTCAATCGCCTGCATGCCAAATACCTCTCCTCCCAACGACAATTCTGCAGTTACTAAATTTATCATAGAAAGGGCCAGAGAATGCGGAAACTGCAGGGTGTTTCCTGTAGCTGCTATTACCAGGGGACAAAAAGGCGGCTGCCTTACCGAATTTGCCGACCTGCTGGCTGCCGGGGCAATAGCCTTTTCCGATGACGGCCTGCCGGTAGCTGATCCGGCAGTCATGCGTGTGGCCCTGGAATATTCCCGTAATTTCAAAACACTCATTATTTCCCATGCAGAGGAACTGTCGCTTTCCAGGGGCGGGGCCATGAATGAAGGCACAGCTTCCACAAGGCTCGGCCTCAAGGGCATTCCTGCAGCTGCTGAAGAGATAGCCATCTTCAGGGATATATGCCTTGCAGAGCTGACAGGAGCACGCCTGCACATAGCCCATGTCAGCACTGCCGGATCAGTAGAGATAATAAGGGCTGCCAAGAAAAAAGGCCTAAGGGTCACAGCAGAGACAGGGCCACATTACTTCAGCCTGACCGAAGATGCGGTTGATGGATACAATACGTTAGCAAAGATGAACCCGCCGCTCCGTACAGAAAAGGACAGGCAGGCCATTATTGAGGGACTCAGAGACGGAACCATAGATGCAATTGCCACTGATCACGCCCCGCATAGTGTGCTTGAAAAGGAATGTGAATTTCACCTGGCAGCAAACGGAATCATAGGCCTGGAGACGGCACTCCCCCTGGCCCTTGATGTGCTGGTCAGGCAGGAAGGTTTTGCAGAAGCGGATATTATCCGCTTGATGACGGGAAATCCATCAAACATACTTGGCATTTCCGGCGGCAGCCTTGATCCGGGCAAGCTGGCTGACGTGACCGTCATAGATCCAGAAAGGGAATTCACCCTGACCACTGAAGCCCTTCATTCCAAAAGTCACAACAGTCCTTTCCTTGGCAGGACGTTCAGGGGCAGGACCGTACTCACAATACTGGAGGGCAGGCTTGTGTTTGACATGCTGCAACATGCTTATTACATGTCATAATAACAGGGCGTATCCAGAAAATTAACCTGCCCTTCCCAGACTGTTAAGCAGGTAATTTCTCAACAAGTGCGTACAAATTACAAGTTCTTGGACACAGATGAACACAGAAACACCGGGGTTTTCTTTGGCTTTTATCTGCGTCCTGTCAGTATCTGCTCACAGGCCGCACCAGGCAGGATGGAGTGCTGCCAATACAACATCATTGACCTTTTTAATTAAACATAAATCACCATGAAAATACTTATATATCCCCATGAAATCCTGGCAACCAAGGCAGATCCTATCACCGAGATAAACGGAGAGATGCAGGGACTGATAGACAGGATGATAGCCACCATGTACAAGGCAGAAGGTGTAGGGCTGGCTGCCAATCAGGTAGGGAGGCCCATACGGCTGCTGGTTATGGATGTCTCGCCTCCTGAAGAAAGGCCGCAACCGGTGACGATCATAAATCCGGTCATAACTGCCCAGGAAGGTACTGCCACCCACGAGGAAGGTTGTCTCAGCGTACCCAATTACTCTGCCAAGATCACACGTCCTGCAAGGGTAGAGGTCAAGGGCTACGACAGGCATGGCAGAGAGATCAGAATGGAAGGAGAAGGCCTTGTCTCGAGATGCCTGCAGCATGAGATAGATCATCTGAACGGCATATGTTTTGTTGACAGGCTGAGTCCGCTCAAGAAGGGCTTTTTCAGGAAAAAATGGGCCAAGATCAGGCCGGAGGAGGATGACTGATGGGATCGTCTCAAAGATTCAGGATAGTTTTCATGGGCACACCGGAGTTTGCCGTACCGGCTCTCAAGACCCTGATCAGCGGGCCTGATGAAATACTTGCAGTAGTATCCCAGCCTGACCGTCCCAGGGGCAGGGGAAGGAAGCTCATGTCTACCCCTGTAAAGGCAGTGGCCACAGAAGCAGGCATAGATGTCTTTCAACCTGCAAAGGTCAGAGAACCAGCGTTTCTCCAGAAACTGGGCCGTCTTGCCCCTGACCTCATAGTGGTGGCTGCATTCGGACAGATACTGCCTCAGGCCTTGCTTGATATACCGGCCATAATGCCCATAAATATACACGGTTCCCTTCTTCCCAGGTACAGGGGCGCAGCCCCGATCCACTGGGCCCTCATCAACGGTGACAGGGAAACCGGCATAACCATAATGAAAATGGATGCGGGCATGGATACCGGGCCCATGCTGTTGAAAGGCTCCCTCGCTATTTCAGAAAATGAGACCTTTGGAGAACTTTCCAGGCGCATGGCCCTGCTGGGAGCGGACCTTCTGGCCGAAGCGCTGAAAAAGCTGGCTCACGGCACACTTCATGAAGAACCGCAGCCAGAACAGGGCATCACCTATGCACCACCCATAAAAAAGGAGCAGCTTCACGTTGACTGGAATCTTTCAGCCCGCAGGATACATGGTATCATCAGGGCATTCGACCCAAAACCTGGAGCCTATACCTTTTTCAAAGATCAACGCCTGCGCCTGTACAATCCGGCTGTGCTGGATGAAAAGGCTGATACCGCCGAGCCGGGAACGGTTCTCAAGGCATCTGATGATGGCATAATTGTGGCATGCGGGCAGGGCATCCTGGGCATCAACGAGCTCCAGTGGCCTGGGAAAAAACGCCTGACAGTGGATACCTTTTTAAGGGGCAGGACCATTCCTGAAGGTGTGGTTTTCCAGTAATTATCTTGTATCACTTTACAGGTCCTTACAGGCTGTCTTTGGCCGGTTTGCTGTCTTCATCTTTTTACAGCCTGCTGGCCTGTGCATGTATTACTCCTGGAGAAAACCAATGTCAGACATCACAACTTTCCGACACGAATCCGGCTTACAATTGATACTTTGCCATTGAAGAAGAAAAAAGCCATCCTTAGAAAATCTGCAAGGCCAAGAGCTACTCCAAGACAGGTAGCAGTCAATGTCCTTTCAGAATGGTTTTCCAGGGAAGCAGGACAACGCCCTCCTCTTGAAAAACTTACAGCAAACCTTGTTGAACGGGCAGGGCTGCGGCAGTCAGACAGGGCCCTCTGCTGGGAAATCGTATTCGGAACCGTGAGATGGTTCCGACTTGTTGAATGGCACCTTAAAAAATTTCTAAAAAAGCCCAATAAATTGCCCTTGCCTGTAAGGATGATCCTGTTTACCGGGGCATACCAGATAATCTTTCTTTCCAGGATACCCTTCTTTGCGGCCGTAGATGAATCAGTGAAGATTGCGAATGCCCTTGGGTTTCCATGGGCCAGAAGCATCGTGAATGCAGTGTTGCGGAAAATAAGCACCTGCACCACTATTTCAACAGTGGATGAAATATTCATAAGGAAACGCTGTGGAGAACTGAACAATTTCCTGAATTGCCTGTCGGTCTTTTCCTCACATCCTCACTGGATGGTCAAGCGCTGGGAAAAGCAGTGGGGCAGGGAAAAGGCGCTGTCCATCTGTGTTAATAACAATACCTGTCCACCTCTGACCATCAGGGTCAATACCCTTAAGACAAACAGGGAGAAATACCTGGGGCTCTTGGAGAAAACAGGGATAAAGGCTGAAAAGGGCCTGGTATCACCATGGGCCTTGAGATTAACGGGGTTTCGCGGAAGGATCGAGACACTACCTGGTTTTCAGGCAGGCCTTTTCCAGATACAAGACGAGGCATCTCAGACAATATCCATGCTTTTATCACCCAGGCCGGGGCTCACGGTCCTGGATGCCTGTGCCGGGGTCGGCGGAAAGTCCATGCACATTGCAGATATAATGAAGGATCAAGGCCTGATCCTATGCACAGACACCAGCAGGCAGCGCCTGAAAACCCTTGTGGAAAATACAGAAAGGCTTGATGTTAACATCATAAAATCCAGGTATATTCCCGGTATTGGAGTACTTCAGGACAAATACCAGCATTACTTTGACAGAGTTCTTGTGGATGCCCCCTGTTCAGGCACAGGTGTAATCAGACGGCATCCTGACATCAAGTGGAACAGGAAACCAGGCATGGTAGAGGAATTCAGCCAGGCCCAGGCAAGGCTGCTGAAAGAGGCTGCTCCGCTGCTGAAGCCTGGTGGAATCATGGTTTACTCCGTATGTACCCTGGAAAAAGAGGAAACCGAGCAGGTCATCGATGCCTTCCTCGCTTCACATGCAGATTTTTCACTTGTGCCTGTATCAACACCACTTTCAGGCAGTCCGACAGCATCTAAGAAGCAGGATGAATCACCTATCTCCTGTGGTCAAAGGTTTTTCAGAACGTTACCGGGGCAGCTGGACATGGACGGATTTTTTGCAGCAGTCTTTAAAAGACAGGCAGCCATCTAGTGTCATGTCAACTATCAATTGTCGGATAAAGTCTGGATAATTTAATCCTGGCATCATCTGTTGTAAACTGC
>JALWYO010000037.1 GCA_026992735.1 Deltaproteobacteria bacterium | reverse complement strand
ATTTTGCAAATATGCCGACAACAAGAGCTGGATTTACTGTTTTTTCCGTTTCGTCAACTGAAAAATCAACTCTTCGGCGGTCAATTATGGCCGTCCGGAAATAGCTGATACAAAGTAGTGCAGCAAGGTAGGCGCTACCGCACATGGATTTCATGTCCCTGAACAATTTCTATTATCCCCTGTTGCCTGTCATCCCAAATTATACCCGATCGTGTGGCACGTAAGTTTGGCAAAGACACAAGGCTGAAGGCATGCGGGCCGCACCTCCTGTGCGTCAAATGTCTGCCAACGCAGCAGATGTGCGGCCTGTGACCACATCAGACATGCTATTTAAACAAGTGACTTCTGTATATTCCCCTGCCGTAGGCCCGGCCATGCCCTGAAGCCTTGCCGGCACCGCAGGCAGTTCCCCTGCCAATGGCAAGCCCGCGCCCGGATACCGTGCCCGTTCCCATCTTGTATCCCAGGCCGTTTCCGTCTCTGTAGATTACCATGCCGGTGCCTGATGCAGTGCCCGTACCCCTGGCAATGCCTTTCCCCTGCACAATTCCCTTTCCCCTGACACCGCCGGTTCCGTGAACGGTCTTGCCAAAAGACAGGCTGCAGGACAGGGCTACTGCCGTAAACACTATCAATATTACTGTCAGTTGCTTCATTTTTTTCTCCTTTTTCATCCTTTCTTGCCCGTTGCAAACCGCGGTTTTTGCTGGGTAGGTGGTAACCTGTTATCCAGATATCAAGGCCTTTAATAACTTGCTGTTATTCGATATCTCTAAAAATTTTCTTTTTTGATCCTGGTTCAGCACATGGAAAAATTCGGCGATAATAGCTGCGATCTTCCGCTGGTACTGTTCTCTTTCCACTGCCATTTCATGGATCACCTTTCTTATATCTTCATCATTTGCGGAACTGCTTGTTACGGTCTTCCAGAACATGGCCCGCAGCCTTGCCATGCGCCTCAGGTAAGGCTTCCTGATGCCGACAGCCCTGGACTTGAGCTCATGGAATTTTTCTCTCTGCTCAGGTGTCAAATCAAGTTGTTTGACTACTTCTTCAATACGCTGCTTGGCATTAGAGACCTCTTTTGCCTTAAAACTTGCAAGCCAGTAACCTCCGAGGAAAAAACCATTCAGGAGAACTGACAAAACCAGGAGGGCAATCAACAGGTTAAAACGCATCATTCTCCCTCCGTTAAAGGTTTGTATCCTGGTGCAGGGTTGTCGAAGAAAAAACTGAGTTCAGCTGCAACCTGCTTATGGTAAAAATCCTGGTCCATCCTGGTCTGCATGCCTGCATAAAAGCCAAGCCCGCATATCAGGATCATGGAAAGCGCAAAGGCAGGAGCAGAGACAAGCCTCAAGGAAAGGAATCTTGACAGGCGGTCAAGGATTCCCTTGCCGGGATGGCTGTCCCGTGGCACCAGGTCGAAAAGCTGCTGTATTTCCTTTTGGCTCAAGGCGTCAGCTGTTTCATTACTGTCCAGAGCTTCCCGCATAAAGAGGACCGTGCTGAAACATGAATCGCATTGCAGCAGGTGCCTTTCCATTGATTCCAATTGATCGCCTGAAAGCCTGTGATCCAGATATGCAGCTAAAAGTTCTTCATCCGGGCAGACTCCTTTCTGTCCTTTCGGGAGCCGGCATCTTTGCCATATCTTCTTTATTTCATCTTTTTTATGATTACTTGACTTGTTCATGGCATCATTCATCTTGAGATCGCTGTTATTTGGTATTACGCATCCGGGAAAGAAAACATCCCCTGTTATTTTCCTCCAATGATTTTCCTGAGTTTTCCTATGGCTTTATGCCGCATGCTCCTTACGGATTGTGTGCTAATGCCCATAAATTCCGCTACTTCCTTGACATCCATGTCCCTTTCATACAGGAGTTTCATGACCATCATCTGCCTTGGCGGCAACACATCAAAGGAGAGGAGAATCCTTTCTCTGTCAGGCTCAAGGAAGGGGTCTTTGGCATCCTTGTCCGGTATCTCGTCAAGATCAACGTATTGATGCCTGTTGCGGCGGAGATGGTCAATGGCCATGTTCCTGGCTATTACGGCCAGCCATGTGGTCAGCTTGGCCTTTTGGGGATCGTATCTTTTGAGAAGCCGGAAGTTCCTGGCGCATATCTTTACGAATAATTCCTGGAGGATATCCTGGGCCTCTCCTGTATCCCTGCCAGCAGAAGCCAGGGTTTTCCTGATGACAGAAAATACGATTGGCAAGGCCTGGTTCACGAGCCTTTTCCATTGCTCATGGTCGCCCTGCACCAGGAGATCTATATCAATTTTCTGAAGATGGCTTATCACTGCCTGAATATTTTTTGTTTTTGCACTTGCGCAGCAGACCCAAGGCACGAAATCAGTATGCCATGCACAGCAATCTTTTGCGCCCTGGGCCTGCCGGGCATCTATTTCTCGATTGTAATAAGAGTTACCGAATACGGCATCATAGTCACTGTGACCTGCCCGTTACCCTGGGTATCAGCAACAAGGGTGGATTCCCTTGATTCCAGCCCCACGGAAGCACCTGGCCCATGTCCATCCAATGTCCAGCTGTTTATGAAATCCATGCTGGAATATACACAGGAGGCTTGCCACGCGTTGGTATCCTCGCCACAGTCTTCAATCAATTGGTCCATGATTTCGTGGCGGTAGGCAAAAGAGTTGCTATGCGTACTGTCAACTGTATACAATCTCTGTTTATAGGTGGCGCCCGGCACGAGCTGGCTGAAATGCAGGGTCACTGTTTCCGGGCCTATTCCATCCTGCTTAAGGCCGGACATCAATGCATCGTATTGAACGAGGCCATTTTCTTCGTAAGGCTTGATGCTGGGATGATACCATGCGAGCACTGCAAGTTTTTCCCCGTCATTACTGGCACTGGCCACGGCATTCAGCCTGGGATTCAGTGGATACTGAATGGTAAGCTGACGCTCCTGCAGGCGGTTAAGCATCAAAAACACGTTGGAAACGGCCTTTAAAAGCCCCAGGCTCTTGGCTGTAAATACACCGGTGGTACCCTTGAAAAGGGGAAGAAAGTCTTCGGTCGGCCATTCTCCTACCTGGAAATAGGATTGCAGCAAGGGAGGTTGGCTGGCATTGGTCATGTCCCAGATGCGGGCAGGAATGAGAGATGCTCCCACCTCGTTGTCGTCATTGATGTTTTTCCCGAAGAACTCGCCATATTCATCCGCATCCAGCCATTCCTGTGATGGCAGCAGGTCGATAATCCCATTGTTGAATGGAGGACCCCATTCTCCGAGGACAACCATGGTGTCAGAGTAATGATTTTCATAACGGGGATCATCCAGGATCGTATGCAGATTTGCGAGCCGGGTTTTGGTGGCACCCCTTGTCACCTCTGTTGGGAGGTAGGAATAGCTCCACCAGCTTATGTGCCCGTTCTCAAGGAATCCCTGTTCTGCCAGAAAGTCATAAAACCGGCGGACAGCACCACAGCCAGGATCATCTGCCTCCAGGCATCCGGGCGCGCCGAACCCCTCTCCAAGGCCGGGATTGCGGAGGGTCTCCTCCCGCCATCCAGGGCCCCCTATGGTGAAGGAAAGCATGTCTCCATCAGTTCGCACCTCGTCCGCAGCCTCTACGATTGTCTTGTAAAGACGCCAGAAATTCGACTCGGTATCGCACCATTTCATGTCATAATTTGGCTCGTCCCACAGTTCGTACATGACATCAGGCACGGACAGCACGGCGTGTGGCTCATCATCGCCAAACAGTTCTTGGTTGGTCACAAAGCCTGTTCTGCCGGAAAAATAGCGTATAAAGTCCTTGATCAGGTCCTTATAGGCCCTTTCTTTCGAGGGTTTTACGCCATACCTGTTGTAGCGGTATATATAACGCCAGTCATCAGGATCGTCAGGAGGGCAGGCATCAGGTGGGTCTTGGGTGTTGGAATACTCCCTGGGGGTGGTCTTTATCTTGACCAGCAGGCGTCCTCCGTGGTCACGCACCTGCTCTGCTATGGATGCAAAGCCTGATAGGGAATAGGCACCCCTGGCCATACTGTCCAGTTCGGGCACGATTCTCACCAGGCCTATGCGGTCAAAACCTCCAAGCCCTGCCCAGTAATCCACCATGAGCGGGTTGATGCTATTCCCTCCATTTCCTCCTCCCTGCCATACGATTCCAGGCCGCCAAAGGGGAGAGAGCGCCCCTGGACCGTGGGCGGGATCGGCATCGATGAATACATTGACAGGGGCAACAATATTACAGAGGCTGCATCCAATATCTTCTGTAACCTGGATGATGCCTGTATGTCCTGGCTCCAGCCCGATATTGAATGAGATGCCGTCCCCTGCCAGGTTGAAAGGCACATGTTGGCCAGTGGCCAGGTCGGTCAATACGATGGACTCAGGGCTCGTAAGGCCAAGGGCAGCGGTTTCAACAGTAATCTCAGAAGAGCAGAAACTATCCCCGTTGTTGTAGATGGTAAAGAACAAGGTGGAATTGCCACTGTAAGGCGAGGGATTGCCAAAGCGTTCCAGCCATATGTCCTTATTGTCTGACCTGGCATGGGTAACCGGCTCCCAGCCGGCGTATGCATATTGATGAAACAGTTCCTGGGCATCTTGCAGTATCTCTTCAGAGCCAGGCTCCCAATCGATGGCCTCTTCCTTCCGTCCAGGAAATATGCCGTAGAACAGGGCCCTGGCAGTATATGCCTTTACATCCTCCACGGTCAGGTGGCTTTCTTCATTTGACCATGACATGGTCTTCCCGTATACAATGGCCCTCCGGTAGTCGAGAATCCTCGTGGTCCAGTTGGAACCGCTGTCTGTCTTGCTCTGGCCCTCTCCGCCGAATGCATCTATCCAGGGGGCCAGCCCGTTTGGAGTGGCCATGCCCCAGAAATTGATGGCAATGGCCACGTCATCCCGCTCCTCTTCATGCAGCCTGTAGCGCAGCCATGTCAGATACTCGTGCATGTTCGCCATATTGTGAATGCCAGGCCTGTAGGAGGCGATGTCATAGGCCAAAGGCGTATCGGCCAGCGCCAGGTGATCGTCCCGGAGATCAACTCCTGGCACGGACATGAAGTTATCTATTAGGATGCCGTCAAGGACTGCTCCCACATCCTCTGTGGCATTCAGGGCAGACAGGATGTTGCCTTCCCACAAATACTGTCCCCATCCTCCTGGAATATCGGGATCAACGCTGGTAAACCATGTGGCAAGCCATTTGCCTGCTGCCCACTTGAAGTCACCCACGCCCTTGAGTTGCCAGTCGCCGTTTTCGCAGTAGGCCACGCTTGAGTAAATGGCATTTTTCTGTGCGTCCGGGAGCCTGGAAACAGCGTTTATCAGATCGTCATAGCCTGGCAGGGGCATGGACGACGGGCCCATGTCCAACGGTGCATCAGCCACCGTGTATTCGGCTGCAAAGATGTTTTGTTTGTCAAGCTCCAGGACATGCCTGGCCTGTTCTTCCGAGTTGTAATAGCCGCGTTCATAGCCGCTGAACGATGAAACATCCCTCTTGGGCTCGAACCATTCTGGATAGCGCTTTGCATAGAGGCTCATGGCCGACCTGAAACCCCATTCAGGGTCAGCCGGGTAAAGCTCCAGGTCCAGGTCGGCGCGGCCATGAAGCCTCACGGCCTTGGGAGAGATTCCAAGATAGGCCCTTGCCTCAAAACGCGACCTTGTCTGGTCATAGGAAAACTTTACAAGGCGGGGTGATTCAAGTGAGACCGCCATGGCCAGCCCGGCTTGCCCGTTTTCGACCACGGCATACGGATAAAGAGAAACAGGCAGCCAGCCGTCCCATACCCCGCTCACCACGTGCTCATATTTCCAGGAAAGCGATTCTGGAAACGGGTATTCCGGCAATGGATATGCTGCAGCCCCTGCCTGTATGGTCCTGCTGTGATGTACATTATCCCACCATTGCCACGGGCCCTTGCCGCTTTCCTGTTCTGCAGCAAGCGCCAGGGGCAGGCCCCACGAGAGCTCCAGAGCGCGATCCCTGCCGGCATTGTCCTGGAGTTCAATGTGAATCCCGATGTGATCGTTCATGGGTGTGTACGTGGCAGTGATGGTCAACCCATCACCTGTTTCAGCAGTCTGGATGAGCTTTCCGTCTTTTTTTACCACGCTGCCAGTCAGCGGCTGGTCTTGTTCTGGGCTTTCCACAATACACAGGTCGTCAACCCACATGTATTCATCCTGGAGCCGTCCGACCACAAGGACCTGCATTGCCGCTGCCTGTGATGGCGCATGAACCTCGCCGCCAATCCTGCGCCAGTTGCGGGCATTCCAGTGAACCGGGGCCACGAGGACAGGATTTTCATCCAGCCGGTTCCCGCTGGCATCCAACCACTGAACATAAAGACCGTTTGGCTTGAGCGCACCCCTCCACATCTTGTCCTGGCGGGCTGTGGGCGTACCGGAAACGCCCTGGAGATATCCCCTGCTGCTTAGAAAATACCCCGAGACCCTGTAAAGTCTTCCAGGCGTGATGGAAATGGCGCTGGAATATACAACACCTGCGCCCAGTTTTTCATTGTCAATGCCATGAAACCTCAGGGAAAGGCTGCCGCTTCTTTTTACGGCATCGTCGATATCAACTGCTGTATCGAGAATCATCCTGGGCGCCCAGCCTTCCAAATCCTGTTCAAAACCAGGATTTGGAATGAGGTTAGGGCTGGAAACCTCCGCTGCCCTGCTCATGTCCCTGATCCAGAGCATTGGGCCGGGGCTGACCGGCATCTGCTGGCCGTTGATCTCCAGGCTGGTCAGATGTCCATCATTAGATATGGCCATGGAAAGGCCTGTTTCAGTGGCGATCTGCCCATCGGCACTTAAGGCAGCCATTGCCGGGGTGCCGGAGGAATACAGCATCAGTCCCAGAAACATGCAGAATGTCTTGAAGGTTATCAACAGAATATTATCCGGGCTTATCCCTGGAGGCATTTTTGAAGTCAGTAAGCTGGCCATGACAATTCTCCTTTCCATCGGGCTGTCTTTTCTAGATCATGATCCTCATACATTCAAAACAAGGCTCTCTAATGCCTTATACGCCCGAATGTCTTCCAACATCCCTCTTCGGAAAAATTTTTTAATCAGAATTTAGTGGTTTTTTTAAGCAGACCCCAAATTTTGGACAGTAGTTCAGCTGTCATGAAAGGAGCTAATGTATGAACCCGGATTATGCACTTCAAATGCCCGAAAAAGTAATTTTTTTGAATTATTACACAGTTAGCATACATCTATTCCCGTTGTGTCTTCACCCAACAGGAGAAGCTCAATCCGTAACAAATCCTCAGGCATTTGAAGCCGCAAGAGGCTCGCAATTTTACCGAATCTGCTTTGTTGTCGGGCAATTGAAGTACCAAAGTACGTCTGTATGCCCTCCGCCTCGCATCTTTGGCAAACTTGCGAGCTGCATAATCCGGGATGAATATGATCGGGAGAAAAAGCGTAAAATCTACAGCCCTGAGTTCAAGGCCAAGGCAGGAACAGAGGAATAGAGGCATTGAAGGGACTCAAGACCGTCAACGAGATCGTGCAAGCGTATGGAATCCATCCAGCTCAGGTAGGAAAATGGGAAAAGGCCATTCAGGAGAATGCCGCCAATATTTTCAAGGGAAAGCATGCAGCTAAGCCTGTAGCTGAACACAGGCAGCAGGACAAGCTATACAACGAGATCGGCAGGTTGAAAATGGGACTGGACTGTGGTTGAAAAAACTCCGGGATCTAGCTATTTAGAATACCTGTTATCCGGCATCCAAGCAACCAGGCATGGAGCGCAAGCCCTGCTGAAAAATCCAGCCGCAAATCCTTACCAGAGCAGGAGAAACAAAAACACCTGATAGCAACAAAGATACTAACTCAATGGTAAACCGGCATCTCCGGCTCCTCCAGTCCCAAGGCTGACTGTTCAAGTATCTGCTGTCTTTTCAGTATAAATCCCTTGGCCTTTTCCAGCACCGCGGGCAAATCCAAAATGAGGGCTATGGAGCCGTCACCGAGGATGGTTGCACCGGCAAAGCCCGGTTGATCCATCAAGTACTGAGAAAGCGGTTTGATAACTACCTCCTGCTGTCCCATCAGGGCATCTACGCCAAGGCATGCATCAAGCTCGCCCAGCCTTACACGCACGGCAAAAAACTTTTCAGAATCAGAAGGAGCCCTGGTACCCCTGAATATCTTGCCAAGCCTGATAAGAGGGAGTGTCTCCTGACGCCTGGAAATTATCTCGTAACCTTCCACGCTGCTCAGTTCATCAGCACTTACCCTGAATATCTCGTGTACAGCAGAGACTGGCACAACCATGGCCTGACCACCTACCTTGACCGTAAGACCCTTTATGATGGCAAGGGTCAAAGGTATTCTCAGCTGGAAGGTCGTACCCTTCCCCTTTTCGGAATTAACTACTACAGAACCACCGATCTTCTCGATATTTTTCTTGACAACATCCAGCCCAACCCCCCTGCCGGAGATATCAGACACGGATCCGGCCGTGGTAATGCCTGGCAGAAAAATGAGATTCCATATCTGGCTCTCATTCATCTCTCTCAGGGCCTCTGGAGAGATTACCCCCATGGCCAGTGCCTTCTTTACTATCTGGTCGCGGTCAAGACCCTTACCGTCATCGGATACTGTGATAACAACAAAGCCGCCCTCCTGACTTGCAGAGATAAACATGTGCCCTTCAGGGGTTTTGCCGGCAGCAGACCTTTCCATCGCAGTTTCTATGCCGTGATCAACTGCATTACGGATTATATGCTGCAGGGGATCCGCAAGCTGTTCCAGAACCTGCTTGTCCAGGGCAGTCTCTGTACCCTTCATGGATAGCTGCACTTCCTTGCCAAGCTTCCTGCTCAGATCCCTGACCATTCGTGGATACCTGTTGAAGAGGGAACTCACTGGCAGCATCCGCATGTTCATAACAGCATCCTGAAGCTGCTGGACCACTCTATCCAGGGCTGCAACGCTTTCAGTAAAATCCAACAGTACGTTTTTCAAGGGTTTCAGCTCCTGGACTGTCAGCTTCCTCTGATCACGCCAGTTGCCATAGATGTCCTTCAAGAGTTCTGAAGAACTGGACATGGAAGACCTAAGAACCACAAGCTCTGCAACATCTTCCAAAAGATTTTCCACCTTGTCCAGACTAATCCTTACCTGCTGCTCCCTGGCCTGTGCCTTAGATGGCTCTGAAGGAACGCTCCCGAACCCGCCCATATCGGCAAGCTCAGCCAGCCCTGCAGCCATGGAATCCAACTCGCCCTTCATGGAAGGGCCTGCTTCCTGCTCCAGGGATTCCGCACCAGCCACAGCCTCGGACTCTGAAGCTCCGGCCTCGCCTCCGGTAAGAAAATCTTCGCCAAGTTCCTCATCGCCAAACATGGAATCCAGGGCCATATCCAGCTCATCAAGATCTTCTATATCCTTTGCCTGAGCTGTTTCAGCAAACTCTCCTGCCTCCAGAGACTCCATAGCCTCAGCTGGTTCCACGGCCCGGGACACTGCCTCTTCTTCCAGGGTAAATATATCCCTGAGTTCCGGCAGCCTATCACAAAGTTTTTCCCTGAGAGCCGTGAAGACATCCCTGTCAAAGGTGACGCTTCCACTAAGCTGTTCAGCCATGCATTCTTCCCATTCTTCTAAAAGATGCACTATATCCATGTAGTCCATATAATTAGCAGAGGCCTTGAGCCTGACAATGGCCTCCTGGCAGTCAAGCATCCACTGCTGATCCATATCGGATGGGATGTGCATGAGAGATGACCCAACTTCCTTGAAAAAATCCAGAAAGATATTGTAGAGTTCTACATCCTCTTCAACATCAGGGCCTTCAGTAAAGGCTTCCCCTATATCCTGCAAACCCTCCATAGCGATCTCTCCTGAAAGCACATCCTTTATGCGTTTCAGCAGATCCCGCTTCATCTCCTCTGACATATCCTCTGGTGATATTTCCGCTATGCTATCCCGAATCTTTGAAATCTCGGCATATAATTCTTCCTTGCCTATATAATTGGTGACCCGCTCCATGTCCTGAAGCACCAGATCCAGGGTAGAAGGATCTATATTATCAGATTCCAATATGCGGACAAGCTGCTCATAGAGGCTCTTCATTTCCTCTGCAAAGATCTCCATGAGCTCCTGATCTTCGTCTGTTTCCTCTTCAGGGACAGCCTCGGCAGCCTCGGCTGGTTCAGGCGTAGCTGGAGATGAAGCCTCTGAGAGCATATTGATTTCATCAAGCAAATCATCAACTGTCAGGGTTTCCTTTTGATTCTTGGAAATATCCTCCAGTAGTTCTTTGAACCTGTCCACGCAACGGAATATCAGATCAAATGAGGTCTGATCCAGCTTCCTGTTGCCCTGCCGTGCCTGATCAAACAAGGTTTCTATAGCATGTGCCAGGGTAGCAATGGCAATAAAACCCATGTAATTTGCTGCACCCTTGATGCTGTGCATGTTCCTGAAACAATCATTCAACATTGCAGAGTCGTCGGGGTGCTGCTCCAGCAACAACAGGCCCGGCTCAAATTCCTGAAGATTCTCCGCTGCCTCTACCAAAAAATCATGCCACATTTCCTGATCGAAATCATTCATCGCCCGTATTCCTTCATCAGGTTTCAAGGCTGCTCATTATGGTACACAGCCTATCGGAATCATTCTTGCCCAGAAATGCTATTGCCCCAAGAGCATCCGCCTTTGATATTACACCAGGGTCTGTTACCAGGCTCATAAAAACTATCCTGGCATCGGGATCACTCTTGCGGATCATCTCTGCCGCCTTGATGCCATCCATGCCTCTCATGGTAACATCCATTATCACAAGGTCTGGTTTGAGACTATAATATAATTCACATCCTTCAGCTCCGTCCCTTGCTGTTCCTGCGATCTCGTGCCCTGCCTCTTTTATCACACTTCCTATCCTTTTTCTCATAAAGCTGGAATCATCAATAATCAGAACTCTTGCCACTTCTATCTCAGCCTCACTTCAAACTGTTCAAATAGGACGATATTTCTTCCGAGGGCATGATCATGTCCTCCAGATTTGCAATGCGAACCGCCTCTATAGGGGTGGGGCAGAGACAAGTTTGCGGATCCTGCACAATTATCCGTCCGTCCCTGGAAGATACTGCCTGAAGCCCCAACTGCAAATCCACATCTATACCAGACAGCAAGACAACAGTTAGATCTCCATTAAATATACGGGACAATTCCTTAAGCATGGAATTTGCATTAAGCATGTTGATGGACGCATCTTTATAGATGCCAGCACCTGTTTCGTCTGCCTCTATATTCCAGCCGCTGTCGATGTCAGATATCCATGCCTGGTTGCTCAAAAGCGGGGCACCTGCATCCAGAAACTTTATTGAGAAAACACATCGCCTGTCCATGTATCCGGCCATGGCAGGGACAAACTGATGACTCATATCCTGAAAACAGATAAGCGCAGTTGAACCATCCAGGCGCATGGAAGGAAGAATCTTCTGAAGCTCCAAAAGCCCACCGGGCCCGCCCAGCATAACTATCAGCTTTTTCGCAGGCATACCGGGCTTGACCTTCTCGGAACTTGTCCCAGGCGTTCTGGCCCGCCTTATATTTTTAATATTGAAGTTGCAGGAAGCGTTTACAGCCCGCTTGAGCCTGTCACAGAAGGCTTCCCAACCGTCATTGCCAGAGGGCTTGGGGATAAATTCTACTGCACCGAGGCGCAAAAACTCCATAATCTTATCCACTTGTCTATCGTTGAAGCTGCTGATCAGCAGAACAGGCGCAGGTGAACGTATCATTATGTGTTTCAGTGCAATATCACCAGCCATCACCGGCATATTAATATCAAGGGTGATGATATCCGGCTTGGATGCCTCCAGACACTGCAGGGCATCTCTTCCATTCCTGGCCTCACCGATCACCTTGGCTCCGACCTTGTCAATGAAGGCGTCCCGGAGACGCGCAACAAAAAATTTGGAGTCATCTACGATAAGAACTCCGGGTATAGAAATTTGCTTGTCTTCCTGGCCGGATTTACCTTCATCCTTCCTGCGTAGGGCCTCTATCACAAGAAAATTCCAA
Source organism: Deltaproteobacteria bacterium (assembly GCA_026992735.1). Lineage (GTDB taxonomy): Bacteria > Desulfobacterota > Dissulfuribacteria > Dissulfuribacterales > QOAL01 > QOAL01. Next base: position 10,219 of record JALWYO010000037.1, on the reverse strand, counting down.
GGAGTTTCTATGGTCTGCTCCGGGGAAGGTTCAAGATAAAATCGAAAGGTACCGTTACCTGCAAGCATGATCTCGAAAAAAGCATCTTCACCTTTACAGGTAGCCGTTTTGGCATGCACCACCTCTCCTGACGAAAAATATATCTCGCCAATACCACTTGGCATCTGTACCACGAGCTTACGCTGCTTGTTTTCAAGACAGGCAAGCTGCACCAGATCGTGCAGAGTTACCCCTTCTATAAAACCGCTGAACCCATTCCGGGGAGCAGGTCTCAAAGAATTATCATGAGTCATACTGTGTGGATTCACGTCAAATGCCTTCATTTACCCCAGCCGCTTATCTGCCTTGCGATTTCTACAGGCTCTCCACTCTCTGTATCAAACTCTTCCAGCACGTGCCTGGGCATAAATGGTGCAAGACAGTTTTCCGGAGTCTGCGCCATCACCCTGCCCCTGTTCCTGACAACCTCCCGTGCGCCCGTTATACCATGCATATTGTCACCGGAGACAAACACCGCCATGCACTTGTTTTCAAAGGCTTCGCTGGCTGACAGCAGGATAAGATCCACAGCCCCTTCCTTTTCTGTATCAATGGGCCTGTCTGTCACAAACATTTCCCACTTGCCACCGGCCTGCTCAAATGTGCATGCCTGGTTAACTGCCAAAAGATATATATGGCCTGCCTTCAATTCAACCTTGCCTTCAGGGACATCTATGGGACAGGGAGAAAACGGCCGCATGTAATCGGCAAAGGCCCTGAGATTTCCCTGGGATGTGGTCAGAGAAACGATTACAGGCACTTCAAGAGACGGCTCAAGATGGGGAACAATTGCCAGAATAGAGGAATATCCGCCTGTTGACCCGTGAATAACTGCAAGCCCTCTGACTTCAGTCTCCTCATCCTTCATGCCTGCCTTAAAGCCCGTGGGCTTAATACGCAGATACCGTGCAGCCTTGACTTGGACCTGAGCAGCACGTTTCAGCCGTGCCCTGAGAATGTCTGCCTGCTCTTTCAGGTCTGCAGCTCCTGTCCTGGAGGGTTTCTTGAAAAAATCCACGGCTCCGTAGCGAAGTGCTTCGAATGTGACACGGGAACCATCTCCCGTAAAAGCGCTTACCATTAGGGTGGGCACGGGAAATCTCACCATGATATTCTTTAGCACGGTTAAACCGCTCATGCCTGGCATGTGAACGTCAAGGGTACAGACATCAAAATCTTCAGAGGAAAGTTTATTCAGTGCCTCTACCCCGTTAAGTGCAATGGATGCCACTTCGATTTCATCATCGCCACTGAGTATCTGCTTCAGGGCCTTGCACATGATGGGAGAATCATCGACAATCAATACCTTGACCGGTTTATTCTTTCCAATGCTGACTGTTGTTGTCTGTTCCGCCATTTTGACCTGTCCGCTGCTTGTGTTGATTGCTGGTTCCATTTCCTGCCCTTGAATTGTCAAATCGTTCAGCACATTAATTAAAATTTAATTTTATGAGACTGCCTTTCTGGAAACATCATACCAGAAAAAAGCCTTTCTGACTTTTGTCCAGTTAATCAGAACAAGAATCAGTGTTTTCCGCTCTTACTTTTCAAAGTCATCTGCCTGGAAAATGCATTTAACCTGGTCCAGATGGCCTGTTCAGAATCAAATGGCACTGCAATGCCCCTGTCGATAGTTTTTTCCGCCAGCTCACCTGACGCACACTTCTCGGGAACAAGGGCTACAACACAGCCCCCCTTTTCGTTGACCGCCTCGAAACCTGAAAGATCCTCTGATGCCTGTCCTCCGAGTATGCAGACATGTACATCTTCTCCAAATACGTTGGCAGCGTCCTTTAAAAATTGGCTCAGTGAGCTTGGCGGCTCTCTCTTCTCAAGATATACCCGCCCTGATTCATCTCTACTGATACCTGGCAGGTCCTGCTTTCTCAACAGGCCGCAACAGCCAGCCTGGAGAGATTCCCCCGGCTCCACGGCCTTTGCACATCCGGTAATCCTGTCAAGCTCCTTTGCATAGGCACTGAGGACAGATATTGACATATCCTGAATACAAATGCAGGCGGCATCCAGGAGAGGAAACACGGCGGAGGCCAGCCGGATAAAACTGCTGGCAGCGCCCTGGAATGCAACGACCACGACCAGCCCAGCGGGATTGCGTCTCTTATCCACACGATGCGCGGCAGAGGATTTTTTCAATGCCCTTTTTATGGCCCTGGGATTGATAGAAGCTGCTACCCGCAGCGTATCTATCAGTTCGTTTCCGCTTTCGTGGATGTTGTGAGAAACAGTGCCGGACGGCTTGGGGAAAAAATCCACGGCACCAAGGCTGAGTGCCTCGAAGGTGATCTTTCCCTGGTCTGCCAGGCCGCTTACCATGACTATAGGCATTGGATCTCTGACCATAATGTGTTTTATAGTGGTCAGACCGTCCATGATGGGCATATCCACATCCAGTGTAATTACATCCGGCTTGAGCTCCTTGATGGCTTCAATAGCCTCTTTTCCGTGTTTGGCCACCCCAACCACGTCAATATCCTCGGACTTGGACAGGATTTCAACCAGGGCCTTTCTCATGAATGCCGCGTCATCGACCACCATGGCCCTTATGGGTCTGTTGCCACCATCTTCCTGCATATCTGCCCCCCGGATATCCCGAATTCTTGTCAAATCTATAGTCTCATAATCCAAGATACGATTACTATCCAGACTTTGTCTTACAACCTATACTTATTTATCGACAAGACAGTCTCGATCTTTAAAGTTAGACTATGTATAGTATGATAGATTTTAAGGTGAGGTTTTTCAATTTTTCCCAGTTGCCTTCCGATAAGGCCTTTAGAGTCTTGCAAACATATGGCCCTGGGAGAACAGACCAGAGGTAAAAAAACATGAGTGATATTATCCTGACCGGCCCTGTGCTTGATAAGGCAAGGGACTGGATAAACAGGGCGCTGGTAAATGCGGGAGTCCATACGGTATTATTGATAGATCATGCCGGCAATATTGTAGTCCGCTGTGGACACAGCAGGACTAATTTTGACTTGACATCATTTGCCGCCCTGGCGGCGGCCAATTTCGGAGCAACTGCTCAAATGGCACAACTCATTGGCGAGGATGATTTTTCATTGCTGTTTCACAAGGGTAAGAAAGACAGTATCCACTTTGCTAAAGTCGGCAATGACATGATATTGATCAGCATATTTGGAGATGATGTATCTCTTGGGCTCGTCAGGTTGAGGGTTGCGGAGCTGACCAGAAACATGGCTAAACTTTTTGGGCTGGATAAAATAAATGGCACTTATTGATCTTAGCAATAGAGAAGTCCACTGCAAGATCGTCTATTACGGTCCAGGCAGGTGCGGCAAGACCACCAATCTCATGTACATCTATAATGCCATGAACAGTGCTGCCCGGGGCAAGATGCTCACCATAGAGACCAAGGGGGACCGGACCCTTTTCTTTGACCTGCTTCCGCTGAATCTTGGCAAGATAAAGGGGTTTGATATAAAGATTCAATTGTACACCGTACCTGGCCAGACAATATACCATGCTACCAGGAAACTCGTGCTCAAGGGTGTGGACGGGATCGTGTTTGTGGCCGATTCCCTGCGTGTCAGGCGCGCCAAAAATATAGAAAGCCTTGAAGATCTGAAGAGAAACCTCAAGGAGTACAATCTGGATATAAAGAGCCTTCCCCTGGTGATGCAATATAACAAGCGTGACTTGGGCAAAATTGGCATTCCCCTGCTGGATACAGCAGAGCTGGAATCGGATCTGAACAGGGAACTCCGTGTTCCCTCCTTCTGCGCATCCGCCACAAAGGGGTATGGGGTCTTTGAAACATTGAAGGCAATAAGCAAGATGACTGTGCGATACGTGGCGACCAAGCATCTTGCCGGAAACCAGAAAAGCAAAAAGATGGGGGGACCAACCCGTGAAAGACGACAAAGGCAAAGACTTTCCTGAACCGGAAATTTTTACTTCGGAAATCGAAGATACTATAGATGACCTTTTCACGCCTTCGAAACAGATAGAGATAGATCCGCTTACCCAGAAGGTTAAAGATCTCGAAGATGAATCCGATGACCTGTCTCTTGACTTTGATTTCATGGAGGAAAAGGCTGCTGCACCAGAGGAGGCAGTGTCCCTTCAGGAGGTGGAGCCCATCCAGGAGACAGAATTCGCACAAGAGGCCCAGCAGCCCGCCGAAGGCCTTCTTGACATGGACATGGACCTGGAGATGGAGATCGAGGATGCTGTCCAGGGCATAGATGAGGCTGCACCTGCTGCCCAGGCCGATGCTGCTGTCCAACCTGCCCCATCTACTTCTCCTCCTGCTTCTGAACTCGCAGATGACACCGAAAATGCTCTCTCGGAGTTAAGACAGCAGATATTTACTATTGAATGGGAAGTAACATCGCCACAGATACAGCAGACCCTGGATATAGTTTCTTCCCTGCTTATAAACAAGCGCGTAATGGAAAACACCATGGCTGTTTCCATGCTCGCGCTCCTGAAAAAGATTCTGGACAGCATGAAGGACCGGCCCGAGCTGGTCCCGGCATCTGCTCCTTCCCTGTTGAAGAAGGCCTCCGAATACCTTCTTAATGCTTTCTCAGGCTACGCGGCTGAGTCTGAAGGAAAACAGCTGATCAATGAACTTGACCAGATTGTTGGAGAGTTGGAAAAAACTGTTGCCATGCAGCCAACAGGAGCGGCGCCGGCGGAAGAGGCCCTGCCCAAGCTTGATGCAGAGACCAGGCCGGCCTCTGCAGAAGCCGAGGAAATCCTCCAGAAGCAGGATGTTATATCAGAAGAAGAGCTTAAATCAAGACCTGCACAAGATATACTTGCCACCCATGTTGTTGAGCTCAAGAGATGTGTCAAAAGGATAGAATCCCTTGAAAAATTGCTTTCCAGGACTCCGGGGGTCGAGGGTCTCTATAAATTCCAGAATGAGATTCGTACAATTCTGGAGCGGCAGCAGGCTGAACTTGAGAGATTGCTGTTCGAGGGCACGGGAACAGAGGCACCTGCTGAAGAACCTGTTGTTGCTTCAGAGAAAAAGGAGACACCTCAAGAGCAACCGGCCAAAGAGCCTCCTGCTCCAGCCTGTCCCTGGAAAAAACTGCTTACCATAAATTATGGAGACATAGAACTGGGATTCCCTGAAGACCAGGTTGCCTATATGGGAGTACCTCCATGGCTCTCAAGGTCCACCATCAGGGCTTCTGCGACAGTGGCCCTGAACAGACTGAAACCATGGCCCTGGTCCAAGCTCAAGGGGCGCGTTCAAAACAAGCTGAGCCATTTTGACGAGGCAGTCCTTTCCGGCATGCACTTTCCTATTGTACGCGGAATTGGAGGACAGGAGGCGCCTATTCCCTCCAGCTATACGTTGGTCATACTCTATGACGGAAAGAAGGGAGCGGCGTTTATGGTGGCTGAATCTCCAATATCTGTGGAAATACCAGAAAACAGCGAGTGTAAAAAGAAAGGAGAAGATTATATAGAAGCAGAAATACAGACGCCTGGTTCCAGGATATCCGTAGTTACTACCAAGTCACTGACCAAGGAGTAGCACTGTGGCAGCACTCGAGATGAAACAGGTTGAACCCGTGACCGCCATGGCCGAAGACCAATCTGCCTTTGTCAAGCGCAAGATCCAGGAAGCTGACCTGTATCTACAGCAGGGCCTTGTCGGAGAGGCCAAGACCATACTCGAAGACCTGTATTCCCATCTTCCCCAGGGGGTTGATCCCTCCCTGGTGGAAGTGCTGGTTGAAAAGCTGAAAGCCACGGAAAAAGGGCATGAAAGCAGAACCAGGATAATAACCCCAGAGACCCAGGCCCAATCCTCCGATAAGGAAAAACTTCAGCAGCATTTCGAAAACTGTCTCGGCCTGATAGAAGCCGGCTTTTTTTCAGAGGCCATACAGGAACTAAAACTCCTCGAGGAAAAAAACGTCAGATTGGGAGAGGTCTGTGTGCACATCGGGCAGCTATATCTCAAGTTAGACATGCCCTTTGATGCCATAGAGTATCTCGAAAAAGGCATTCAGGACCCGGATCTTCCCAAGAAGATGCGCCTGGAAGCCCTGTATCACCTGTCACTTACACTGGAAAAGACAGGAGCTGTAAACAAGGCGGTCCATGTGCTCGAAGAGCTCGTTAGCATTGACAGCAGCTTCCGCAATGCTCAGGAACGACTGAAACAGCTTGGTCAGACAGCAAAAAAGTTCGGCAGGTTCTATTACTTGATAAGAAACAAGATACTTACCGAAGAACAGCTTGAGCGCGCAAAAGAACTGGCAAGGCAGAGCCGCAAAACCATAGAATCCATGCTGATAAACCAGTTCGGCATAGACAAGGACGAGATCGGGAACTCTCTCAGTGAATATTTTCACTGTCCATTTGTGGAATTCAACGAGATCGAGGTGGGCGCAACTCCCAAGGCCATTTCAGGCATAAAGGAACATTTTTTCAGGACCAATGTATGTATCCCCATCAAGGAAGAAGGGGACATGCTTTTGATAGCGATGGACAATCCGCACGATCTCAGCAAGGTGGACAACATACAGAAGGTCCTGAGGGCGCGCGGGTTTGAATTCGCAGTAGCACTCAAGGAAGATATAGACAAGTTCATAGACTACTTCTTTGACAAGTACAAGGTGTCCGAGGACGATGACGAAGATGTATTCGAAGACCTGGAACTGGTAGAGGAGGAAGAAGAAGAGGAAGACGAAAGCCTTGCCCTGGATGCTGACAGTGTAGTGGTCAAGATGGCCAACAAGATCATAGAAGATGCCTTTGTCAGAGGGGCTTCGGACATCCACGTGGAAAGCCTTGCCGGCAAGAGGGGAGCGCTTGTAAGGTTCCGCATAGACGGTGACTGCCTCAGATATAAAAGCATTCCTCTTAATTACAAAAAAGCGCTTATCTCAAGGATTAAGATAATGGCCAACCTGGATATAGCGGAGAAGAGGCTCCCTCAGGACGGCAAGATAAAGTTCCGCACCAGGAATCGCAGGATACTGGAACTCCGTGTTGCCACCCTGCCTACTACTGAAAATAACGAGGATGTGGTCCTGAGGCTGCTCGCATCATCTGAGGCCATGCCCCTTGATCGTATAGGGCTGCTTGAGGAAAACATGAATGAGCTGAGACGGCTTATCGAGATGCCTTACGGCCTGATATTTGTTGTTGGCCCAACAGGTTCCGGTAAGACCACGACTCTTCATGCTGCACTGGGGCATATAAACAGGCCTGAAAAAAAGATATGGACAGCTGAAGACCCGGTTGAAATCATGCAGGAAGGCCTTAGGCAGGTGCAAGTAAAACCCGGCATAGGATTGACATTTGCACGGGTGCTAAGGGCGTTTCTCAGGGCAGACCCGGACATCATAATGGTTGGTGAAACAAGGGACGAGGAAACCGCCAAAACAGTTATCGAGGCCTCTCTGACCGGCCATCTGGTATTTTCCACCCTGCACACCAACTCAGCCCCTGAGACAATAACCAGGCTCCTGGGAATGGAAATGGATTCCTTCAACTTTGCCGATGCCTTGCTGGGCGTCTTGGCGCAGCGCCTGACAAAAAGGCTCTGCAGCAAGTGCAAGCAGCCATATGAACCAGATGATGAGGAAAAAGAAAGGCTGCTGTATGAATATGGCCATCATCCAACAAGGCCCCTGACCATGGAAGACCTGGACGACATTACTCTTTATAAACCAGTCGGCTGCCCCGTATGCAACAGGACCGGCTATAAGGGCAGAATGGCCATACATGAACTCCTGGTTTCCGATGACGGGCTGAAAAAACTCATCCAGAAAAGAAGGCCCGTTATGGAGATAAGGGACCACGGGCTGGAACACGGTATGACCACGCTTAAGCAGGATGGAATCATGAAGGTGCTCATGGGAGAGACAGACCTCAAACAGGTCATGGCAGTGTGTATCAGGTAATAGCCTGCAGGACTTGCCCGATTATCTCATCATCCGGCATTGGTTCCTGGCCAGCTACCTGCCGAAAATCCTCTCGTATTTCTCATGCAGATACGCCAGGAAACTGTGGTGTTCAGGCGGCCTACCTGTTATTCGCTTAATAAGCTGTCTTGAACGGTAACGCTGCCCCTGGGAAAAAATCCTGGTATCCAGCCATCTGACCAGTGGCTCGAAATTCCCCTTGCGGAACCCCTGCCTAAGACCTGGCAGCTCTTTCAGGGCTGCATCAAATATCATAGCCGAATAGATATTACCCAGCGTATATGTTGGGAAATATCCAAATGCGGCCCCTGACCAGTGCACATCCTGCAGGCATCCCATGCTGTCATCAGGGACCTCCATGCCAAATATTTCCCTAAAGAGCTCGTTCCACCTCCCTGGTATATCTTTTACAGGCAGCTCTCCCATTATTATCTCCCTTTCTATTTGGAATCTCAGGTAAATATGGAGATTATATGTCACCTCATCGGCCTCAACCCGGATAAAGGAAGGTCTGACCCGGTTTATAAACCTCACAAAATCCTGTTGGCTAACACCCTGAAGCTGGCCAGGAAACAGGCTTTTGGCCAGAGGAAAAAAATATTCCCAGAACTCAATGCTGCGCCCCACTATATTTTCCCACAGCCTTGACTGTGACTCATGTATGCCAAGGGAAACTGAATCACCCAATGGCGTTCCAAAGCGCCCAGCCGGCAGGTTCTGGCTATAAAGACCATGGCCTGCCTCATGAAGCACTCCAAACAGACCTTCTGTAAAATCCCGCTCATTCCACCTGCTGGTTATCCTGACATCTCCGGGACCAATTCTTGTGGAAAAAGGATGGACCACCGTATCTACCCTTCCCTTTGTAAAATCGAAACCAATACGGGCAGCCATCAACCTCGCCAAAATTTTCTGTGCTTCCACGGGAAACGCGGCCTGAAAACACAAGGGTTGTTGCGGCTGTATTGACTGAACATGGTGCAGAATCTCCCTAAGGCCAGGGACAAGCCCCCTGAATATTGCCTCGATATTGGAGGTCTTTTCTCCTGGTTCGTAAATATCCAGCAGGGCATCGTATGGCTCCTGTTTGTAACCGAGGAGGTCTGCCTTTTTCCTGGACAAATCCACCAGGCGCTGCAGGTGTGGCTCGAACATGGAAAAATCCTTCCTGCTCCTGGCCTTGACCCATGCAGAATGGGCCACTGCCCGGCTGTATGCCAAATCCCTGACCAGCTCTTCAGGCAGCCTTGCCGCCTGCTGATACTGCCGGCGCCATTCCCTGAGATTGACATGACAATCGCTGGATATGTCCATGTTCCGTGCCTCCTGCCACAAGGCCTCGATGGACTCCCCGACACGCCTTTCTGTCAACATGGAATGAACCAGGCCCGAGATACAAGACATCTGCCCCGCCCTGTGTTCCTGGCCCCGCTCTGGCATGAATGTTTCCTGATCCCATGACAAGAGCCTGGATGTACTCTTTAAGTAGGCGATCTTTTTAAATATAACGAGAAGCTCCTTGTATTCCCCTGAATTTTCCATTACAGCTTGATCCTCTTCCATGTTTTCATATCCTGATAGAAGCGATAGACTCGATCATTGTATCGGGCTTCTGTTTTTTTGAATCCACCACACAAAAACCAAAGGCTGGATATTTGTAACTGATCACAGGTTCTAATGGGCTTTACTGTATATATTCCCATTTTGTAAGCGCTCGCAAGGTACCGCAGATGTAAGGCGGCGAGCGCGCAGTCGTACTCCCTGTACTTCAAACGCCCGCCAACACAGCAGATGCGGTGCCCTGCGAGCGCTTACGGATATTTTTATCAGGTATTTCCAGCTATTCCCGGACGGCCATAATTGACCGCCGAAGAGTTGATTTTTCAGTTGAAGAAACGAAAAAAACAGTAAATCCAGCTCTTGTTGTCGGCATATTTGCAAAATTTTGTGCGCACAACGACAAAACTCCTGTTTTTTTGGACAAAGGTGTCCATCCGCTCCCGGTCGCCATTTTTTAACCGAGAGAGCTGATCTTTGAAATAGCGATATAACCCTTCCTGTTTATGAGGTAAGCTTATATCGACGTACCAGTAACAGGGTATAATACAACTCCTCCATGGTGTTGAGTACATAACCGTAGAAATGGTACCGGACCTTTTCCCAAAAGGATCGATTGGTGCGATACAGCTTGCGGGCCGCTTGAAATAACGGACAGCACAACTGCTGAATCTGGTCCA
>JALWYO010000036.1 GCA_026992735.1 Deltaproteobacteria bacterium | reverse complement strand
AGTCTGATTCATTTTTTATCGTTTCTCCCGGGTCATTTCAAGAAATTCCTGCTCGGTAATGGTTTTTACACCAAGCTTTTCCGCTTTAGCCAGCTTTGAGCCGGGTCTTTCTCCAACCACGAGGAAAGCCGTCTTTTTGCCCACTGTAGATTGCACCTGGCCTCCAAGTGATTTTACCAGCTCCTTTGCCTCTTTCCTCTTGAGGCTGCTGAGTGATCCGGTAAACACGAAGCTCTTGCCCTGAAGGGGAAGTTGCCCGGGCCTTTCGTCCTGGCCCTCGATGACAATGCCCGCATCCAGTAAGCGTTTTATGAGGTTGCGGTTTTTTTCTTCTGAGAACCATTTCACAATGCTGCCAGCCACCTCAGGACCTATTCCCTCTATTGCCTCCAGGTCTTCTCTTCGGGCATTCATGAGCCTGTCAAGGGTCTTGAACCGTCTTGACAGAAGCTGGGCGGTAACCTCTCCCACGTGCCTGATACCCAGGGCAAACAGGAACCTGGAGAGCGTTGTGTGCTTGCTGTTCTCTATGGCCTGAAGCAGGTTCTCAGCGGATTTTTCTGCAAACCCCTCAAGAGAGAGCAAATCGGATTTTTTTATGGAGTAGAGGTCGGGTACATCCCGGATGATACCTGCAGTGATAAGCTGCTCTACCACCCTGGGGCCCAGCCCTTCTATATCCATGGCCGCCTTGCTGACGAAATGCGCAATGCGCTTTGCAAGCCTTGGAAAGCAGTCCGGGTTGGGGCAGCGGTAGATGGCCTCTCCGGGTTTTCTCACCAGCCTGGAGCCGCAGACAGGGCAGTATTCAGGCATCACGAAGGGCCTTTCCCTGCCCGTGCGCCTTTCTTCAAGAGGACGCACCACCTCCGGAATTACATCTCCTGCACGTCTTATGATGACCCAGTCCCCGATCCGTATGTCCTTGCGCCTGATCTCGTCTTCATTGTGAAGGGTGGCCCTGCTTACGGTTACGCCTCCAACCTTTACCGGCTCCATGACAGCGACCGGCGTTATCGCACCTGTCCTGCCAACACTCAGAATGATATCTTTTATCCTTGTTATGCCCTGGGCCGCTTCGAATTTGAATGCAATGGCCCATCTCGGGCTTTTGGCCTTGGCCCCAAGCCTTTCCTGCAGGGCCAGGTCGTTCACCTTTATGACCATGCCGTCTATCTCGTAGTCAAGCCGGGGCCGCATCTCGGTCAGTTTCTGATGGTATCGGATGGCCTTTTTGATCCCCTTGTCTTTTTTTGTGAGAGGGTTAACCCTTAATCCCCATTTTTTGAAGGTCTGGAGCATTTCCCACTGGGTCTTGAACCTGTGCCCGCTGACCCTCCCTGCCCCGTAAAGAAATATCTGCAAGGGACGCCTAGCAGTAACTGCGGGATCAAGCTGCCTGAGGGAGCCTGCAGCGGCATTTCTTGGATTTGCAAACAAGGGCAGGCCCTGCCTGCTGCGTTCCTCGTTCAAGCGGGCAAATGCTGTCTTTTCCATGTATACCTCGCCCCTGACTTCCAGGAGCTCTGGTATAGGCTCATGGCGGGACAGCAGGCGCAGGGGGATGGCCGGGATAGTGCGCAGGTTTGCTGTAACGTCTTCGCCATTGAAGCCGTCTCCCCTGGTGGAGCCCAGTGTGAACATGCCGTTTTCATAGACCAGCTCAACTGCAAGGCCATCCATCTTGGGTTCCAGGGTGTATTCAATTTCCTCAGAGGTGCCCAGAAAGCGCTTTATCCGCTGGTCAAATTCCTCTACCTCGGCTGGCGTAAATGCATCATCCAGGCTCAACATGGGAACATGGTGCGGCACTGTCCGGAATTTTTCAGATGGAGGTGCACCTATCCTCTGGGTTGGCGAATCCGGGGTTATGGTCTCCGGGTATTTCTCCTCCAGCTCCTTGAGCTCATGAACAAGCGCATCATAATCTTCGTCGCTTATGACCGGAGCATCCAGGACATAATACCGATAATTATGATAGTTTATCTCATCACGAAGTTTCTGTATCCGGTCTAAGACTTCTTTCGGAACGGTCATTTTTCATCCTGGATGATTTCAAAATTTATGTGCCGCCTGGCCTTGTCAACGGACAGCAGCCGCAAGGTGACGGGCTGGCCGAGCCTGTACACGTTGCCTGTCTTCCTGCCCCTGAGAATATGCATGCTGCTGTCGAATTCATAGTAGTCGTCTGCCATATCCACCAACCTCACAAGCCCGGAGATAAGGATTTCTTTCAGCTCCACGAAGATGCCAAACGAGGTTATGGAAGAAATCACGCCATGAAAGACTTGGCCTATCTTGTCCTCCATGTAGCGGACTTTAAGCCTGTCGAGCATCTCGCGTTCCGCCTCCATTGCATTCCGTTCTTTTTTGCTCAGGTCCTGGCCCATGGCAGAGAGCTCTTCGGTGACGTACACGGGCCGCTTCCGCACACGCCTGAGGTTGCCCTTGAGCACCCTGTGTACCACCAGGTCAGGATAGCGTCTGATGGGAGAGGTAAAGTGGAGATAGGTTGGGGATGCCAGGCCGAAATGGCCTTTGTTTTCAGGGGAATAGACTGCCTGGTTCATGGTTCGCAGGAGCATGGAGTTTACAATATATTCTTCCGGCCTGCCTTCAGCCATCCTGAGAATTTTCTGGCACCAGAAGGGTGTTATCTTCTTAGGCGCTTTGATGTTATGGCCTAGTGAGTTCAAAAATGCGACCAGGTCGTCTATCTTTTCCCGTTCCGGCGGCTCGTGTATCCGGTAGAGCACGGGAATGGAGCGATCTGACAGGAAACGCGCCACAGCTTCATTTGCCGCTATCATGAATTCTTCCACTATCCTGTGGGCCATGCTGCGTTCACGGTGAACTATACTCTCCAGCTCTCCTGTCAGCCCAAGGATAATCTCTGACTCCGGCAGGTCAAAATCTATGCTGCCTCTATCCCTTCTCCTTTCTATAAGAAGGTTGGCAAGCTCTTCCATCCATTTGAAAATCTTCAAAAAATGGCGGTACTTCTCTGCCTGGTTCTTGCTCTCGCCATCCAACAGGGCCTGGACCTTCTTGTAGGTAAACCTGTAATGGCTCTTTATCACAGCCTTGCAAAAGGTACTTTTTCTGACATTGCCTGAATGGTCGAACTGTATTCTTGCTACCATGGCCAGCCTGTCCTGATCAGGGACCAGGCTGCATATCCCGTTAGAGAGCTTTTCCGGCAACATGGGGATGACCCTGTCCGGGAAATAGACGCTGGTGCCACGCTCCAGGGCATCAATGTCTATAGGCGCATTTTTTTCCACGTAGTGACTTACATCTGCAATGGCAACGGTAAGTATGTAGCTTTTGGCCGTCTTTTTCACATGCACGGCATCGTCAAAGTCCCTGGCGTCTTCCCCGTCTATGGTTACCAGCGGCAGGTCCCGGATGTCCTTTCTGCCTGGCAGGTCCTGTTTTCTGACCTGGTCCGGCATGCTCAAGGCCTGACCGGATGCCGGCTTGGAGAACTTGTGAGGGAGCTGGTACTTGTTCATCACGATCTTGGACTGGACCTTTATATCGTCAGGGTCACCAAGCACCTCCACAATCTCGCCTTCAGCAGTGGCGCCTGTCCTGGAGAAGTGCAGTATCCTGGCCACCACGGCCTTCCCGTCTATCTCCCCGTATTTGCGGGGATTAGGGATGAGCACCTCTATGTTGAGCCGCTCGTTTTCCGGTATTACCACTCCCAGGTTTCTGCCGGTATGGAAAATACCCACCACCTGTTTGAGTTTTCTCTCAATGATTCTTATTACAGCGCCTTCAGGCCCCTTTGGAGAGTCCCGCTCTATCCTTGCAGTGACCAGGTCTCCGTGAACAGCGCCCTTGAGCTTCCTTGGAGGGATGAATACGTCAGGCTGACCAGATTCATCAGGCTGAACGAATCCAAATCCGTCGGGATGCACAATAAGGGCCCCTGTAACCAGCTTCATCTGCCTTGTGAGTCCATACCTGTTGCCTTTGAGGAGAATCACATGTCCCTTGCTGACCAGTTCCTTCACCAGCCTTTTCACGGTTTGTTTCATCTCGGGCGGAGTGTGGAGAAGGTGTACGATCTCTCTCATGAACAGGGGATGCCCGGCTTCCTTCAGGAGATTGAGTACCAACTCCTTGGAAATCTTGAATTTTTTATTCTTTGTTCTTTTATTTTTTCGCATGGAATGAATTATAAGAGGTATTTAATCCACGGTCAACCAGACAGTTCTCGTTATTACCAAAACAAGCATATTTTACTCTGTAATTGTCAGTTGCATTGTCTGGCCTATGTAAGATAAAAGCTGCATGATTTTAGACATGTTTACTGTTGGTATGTCAAGTTTAGAATTTTATAACAGCTGTTCTGATCTCCGGTCTGATAAATACAGGCAGGAAAGAACATGTAGAATCCTTGCAGAGAATGTAATACAATCGAGCAGGATTTGGAGGATGGCTGTTTCTCGTTTGTTCTTTATTCGTAATAGTTTTCAGAAGGAGGACTACTGATAATGGAGCCCAGGATAGTGCTGGGGATCGAGACTTCCTGTGATGAGACAGCAGCAGCTGTGTTGGAGAACGGAAAGGATATTCTCGGAAGTGTGATCGCCTCGCAGATAGATATACACAGCGAGTACGGCGGCATAGTGCCAGAGATTGCCAGCAGGAAGCATGTAGAAGCCATCCACCCTGTGGTGCAGTCTGCATTGGCAGAGGCAGACCTCGGATTTCATGATGTAGATGCAGTGGCAGTGACGCAGGGTCCAGGTCTTGTAGGCTCGTTGGTGGTGGGGTTGTCATTTGCCAAGGCTGCTGCTCTTGCAGCTGGTAAGGTCCTGATTGGAGTAAACCACGTTCAAGCACATCTGCTGTCGGTGTTTCTGGAGAATGCCGCGCCTCCCGAGTTTCCTTTTGTGGGGCTGGTCGTTTCAGGAGGGCATACCAGCCTGTATCTTGTCAGAAGCTTTCTGAATATCGAGTTGCTGGGCCAGACCAGGGATGATGCAGCAGGAGAAGCCTTTGACAAGGTGGCCAAGGTGCTTGGGCTGCCCTATCCTGGCGGGCCTGTTATCAGTAAACTTGCGGAAAACGGGGATATAAGGCGTTTCAAATTCCCCAGAGCCAGGCTTCCGGAGACGCCATGTGATTTCAGCTTCAGTGGTTTGAAAACCGCTGTTATGCAGCAGGTGCGGAACATGGAGCACAAAGGCCAGATAGTGCCTGTAGAGGATGTCTGTGCATCCTTTCAAGAGGCAGTGGTGGACATACTGATAGAGAAAACCCTGGCTGCAGCAGCAGAATATGGTGTTAGCTGTATTGCTGTTTCAGGAGGTGTTGCCTCCAATATGTGCTTGCGCAGAGATATGCTGAACAGGGCCCAAGAATCAGGCCTGAAATGCCATTTCCCCAAGCAGGAGTTTTGTACGGATAATGCCGCCATGGTGGCATTGGCAGGTTACCATCTGTTGAAGGAAGGCATGTCTATCGGCCCTGATGCAGATGTGTATTCCAGGCTGCCCCTGTAAAAATCTTTTATTGCCGCACCCGCTGTTTCTATTGGCAATAGAGTCAGCCTGATGACAGATGGCTGAAAAGGGCCCGGCTCTGCAGGATTGCAGCCGGGCCCTTTCACGAAGAGCAGATGTTGAGAAGATAATCAGGCTATATCTTCTTGTGGCTTGCCCTCATCTCTGCTGCAAGTTCCTTTATCTCTCCAAGGTCTTTTGTCATCTGTGCCCATCCATACCAGTAGGCATAGTCAGGATTTACATGGAAGAATGCCTGATACGCACGCATGCGGTGTTTCATATACATCTGGAAGAGTACCTGCTCGATGTAGCTGACATTCTTGTCCATGTTCTTGTAGCTGTCAGAACCAGGAGCAGAATAATCCGTCCTCAGGAAATACAGGAAATCAGGATATGCAAATGCCTGCTTGTCCCTCTTCTTCAGGATGCCGTCCTTGTACAGGCCAGCAACTATGTTGATAGCATCCGCCAGAAGAATTGTGGTCTTCTTGATCATCTCGTCGCCCATCTCGAGCTGCGTCTTGGCATAGCTCTTGGAGTGACAGTTGGCGCATCTCGACAGCATTTTGTCTCTTTCGCTCTGCCATGCTTCCTGTGTCAGCCTTGCCATGTCCACTGCCTTCACTGCATCAAGGCGGGCAGTAGGCTTGCCTGTCTCGGGATTGAG
Source organism: Deltaproteobacteria bacterium (assembly GCA_026992735.1). Lineage (GTDB taxonomy): Bacteria > Desulfobacterota > Dissulfuribacteria > Dissulfuribacterales > QOAL01 > QOAL01. The sequence goes on along the minus strand of JALWYO010000036.1, from coordinate 16,117 downwards.
CACCCCAAGGGCCTTTAGCAGGGTAGCCTGTGCAGCAGCCCATTCCTTGTCCTGGATGGGCAGCCTCACTCCCAGGAAGCCCCATGCGGTGTGATTGTTGTGGGTACCGTCAGGAAGGTGGCAGTACTGGCAGGTTGGTGCCTGGGCATCCTTGGGAAGCTGGCCGCGCTGCTTTGCAAAGTAGCGTTCACCGTGCTTTGAGCTGGACCACATCTCCCACTGGGGATGGTCATATCCCATGTGGCACTGCTGGCATGCCTGGGGATTCTGGGCCTCTGTCTTGGAAAAACTGTGGCGGGTGTGGCACTCATCGCATGAGTTGTTCTGGTATCTCCAGCCATGATCGTGCTGCGCCTTTTTCTGGGCCTCTGTCTTGATTCCCATGTTGTGGCAGCCGCCGCATCCGCGCCCACCTTCCATGAGTTCATCCGGCTCCACGTGGGTAATGGGCAGGGCGTTCAGTGCGGTCCAGCCAACCTGGTGCTTGCCCTTCTTGAAGGAGTTGAACTGCTCCTCATGGCACTCGGCACATACGTGCTCGTCTGGAAGCCTGACCTTTGATACATCCTTGGCGCTCTTGTGGGCATCCCCGTGGCAGACATCACAGGTTACGTCATTTTCAGCGTGTTTGCTTACAGACCAGTCCTTGACCTGCCCCGGCGTCATCTTCTTGTGACAGTCTATACAGGCATTACCTGCAAGGACATTCCCCGCTGCGACAAGCATGAAACAGAGCATGACACTAATAGAATAAAAAAAACCCTTCTTCATAGACCCTTTTCCTCCTTTTTATGGGTAGTAGAATAAAAAAGATAACTTTGATAAAATTACATTGAACTATCTATTGAGCTTAATCTACCATTATGTATTTGTCCACCTTGATTAAGGTGAAAAATATTTTTTCCAACAGTACTTATTGTTGTTTATACTGTTTTTCCTTTTTTTTAACATCCTCTCTTTTCTCCCCGGAAAATTCCTGTGATACCTGAATGCCTACAAGACGCGCTACCAGAACTGCCATAAAGAACTGGCCCACAATGGCCTCAACCTGGCAGAGCGCTGCCGCCTCCTGAGTCTGTGGAAGGATGTCTCCATAGCCAAGCGTGGTCAAGGTTACAAAACTGAAATATTCGAAATGCTGCAGGGGATCCAGCATGGCAGACGAAGTGGAAAGCAGATCTCCCTTGAAGGAGCCAGGGACAAATATCTGCAGGATATCATACATTACCCCCCACAGAGTACCTATTAAAAGATAAAGACACAGTGCCGCGCTGACAAGACGCGAGTCCACTTTTCTGGCGGCAAATACATATTTTGTAAAGCTGAATACCAGCATGAAGATGTATATGGCCATGATAAACCTGCTGATTATCCTTGGAAACGAGACCAGCTTTAACATGTCTATCCAGAACAGCACCAGGGTCAAGATCATCAGGCCAAGTATATACTTAAACAGCTTGTCTTCTGTCTTGATGGCATATACCGCCATCATCAGCATCAGCGAGATAGAAATGGAGGATATTCTGGATGCGTGGGGCAGGTTCTGCAGAAACGGCCCGATAACTGTATAAAGCAGCAACCATGCCAGCAAGTGCTGGAAGCTGTAGCGCTGCAGGTAACGGGCTGTCATCTTCTTCCATCTATCGTAACTGATCACAGGGTTATGCCGAGTTTTGTTGCACATCTTCCCCATTCTATAAGCGTTCACAGGGTGCCGCAGATGCAAGGCGGCGGGTGCGTAGTCGTACTCCCTGTACTTCAAGCGCCCGCCAACACAGCAGATGTGGTGCCCTGTGAACGCTTACCATCTATCCATCGCTGTTATCCACCTTACGCGGGGACTTTGGACCAGGGATAAAACAAGTTTGCTTTTGGTAAGTGCCCGGTTTGTAATTTTCTGCAGCAGAGAACATCATAAATACATTCATATTGCAGGCAAATGCCAGGCAAATTGAGGAGTTGATTGGAGGCTCAATATAAACAATATAAAAAATATAAAAAAGCCGGAGCAGGCCCCGGCTTTAACTTCTCAAAAAGCCCGTGAGGTGGAGAGGTAACTCACATTTACATTATATAACCACGAAGTCCACGAAGGACACGAAGAATTTTATTCGCATCACTTCGTGTCCTTCGTGTTAAACAAGTTTTTGATGAGTTGAAATTAATCCAAAATCATTAGCCCTGATTTATTGAGACGTTACCCCGGCTTGTGAGTAACTATCTGAATGTTATGTACAGCATGTCCTATGGAAGCCTGACTTTAAGGGCAGGCCATACTGCAAGCCCGGCAGCCTTGTTGACCAGTTCGCCGGTCTTCTTGTTCAGTGCGATATCGCCAAGTGCGGTGCGGATTGTTACCTTGCCGTTGCCCGAGATGCCTTTCCATTTTCCTTCGCCTCCGATAATGTTGAAATCTCCATTAAAGGCTCCAGGTGCCCCGGCTGCCTTAAGCGTGGCATAGGCAATCTTTTTATCGCCTTTTGAGATTATGCAGTCCGCATTGATTGTAGCCTTCTTGGTCTTCAGGTTTATGTACTCGGTGCCCGGGCACATGAAAAGCGCGGCATCAAGCTCGCCCTTGCCGTTGTCAATGTACATAATGCCATCAAAGGAACCTACTACCTTTACCTTGTCAGGGGCAATCTTGAATACCTGCCCATGCCCTTGCCATGGAGCAAGAATCTTCAGTACGGACTGGCCGGCTAATACCGGAGATACGTTCATCAGCATGGCAACAAAGGCCGCCAGTACTATAATCTTGTTGGATGTTTTCATTTTTTTTCTTCTCCTTATAACTCTTGAATTTCGTATTCATCCGGCCCCTGTTCATGAATTTTGTTATGAAGACGGATGTCTCTCGTTACCTTTTATGCTGTCCTTCTACCGGGAAATATAGCATAAAAGTAGGGTTATCTTACAGAATAGCCTCTGCCCTCCATACAGACAGCCTTGGCCTTGTTATACTGGTCCATAAGGGCCTGTTGCTGTGCATGCGCCTGCTGGTTTGCCTGGTCTGCATTCCTGTTTTGGCGCCTCTGGCGTACACCGCCTACTACACCGCCTGATGCAGCGCCAATGGCAGCACCTGCCAGGGCTCCTCCGGCTGCTCCGCGCAAACCGCCTCCACGCTTTTGGGTTTCCTGGGGAGCAGGCTGCTGGGCCTTTGTGGGATCAAAGCCGTGCCCATTGGTGACATTCGAATTCATCCTTCTGTTGCTGCTGAGGGCTATGTCCCTTTGCAGGATAAATGGTCATTCCTGCGGATGCTGTGGTGACAAATCCAAAAGATATGACCATGCATGCTGCTGTAAGCAGTCCTGTGACAAGAGCTAACACCTTCTTTTCTGTTTCTGTTGTGCTGTTTTCCATGACAATTCTCCACATGCCAAAAAACTCGACACATTCGATAATCTCTATCGTTTTTAAGAAATTGTGCCCTGGATAGAAAAAATAAAAATTGCAGGGAGATTGCCATACATGAATAACAATTCCATAAACAATAAAGATAAATATGATCTATAATATATTCGAGAGACCCTGTCAATTATAACCGGAATGGTTTCAGCGAGAACAGGTTTGCCCAGATAGCCAATTGGTGCGGGCTGTAAAAGTTGCATGCCATATTTATGTGGCTTCCCACACCGTACCGTAACTTCTCAATAAGTCCGTGCAAATTCTCCTGTATCTGCTCACAGAGTGCTGCAGACACAAGACGGAGGACGCGCAGGCGCACTTCCTGTACTTCAAGCGTCTGACAATGCCGTAGATGTGGTATTCTGTGAGCAGATACACCTTGCCATGTCGATGCCATATAGAACTTGTTGAAATCTTTATCTGTGATTTTCATGCAAGGCATTGCCTCCAGGCGGTTGCTGGATATCAGCCCTCGGCGGAAAGGATTTTAGTACATCAGCTACTACCTGATTGATATACTTGATTTTTTCTTGTGGGTTACCGAACCACTGTTGGAGCAAGAGGATCTTGAACATGAGAATGGGATCATAGGCAGGTCTTCCTGTATTGGAGGGATGGAGTCCTGCCAGCTTTTTACGAATTGGAACCTGGTCGATGATGTCATTGATCTTGTGGAGCCAATGGGTGGTATTGATACAGTTCTTGACCTGGAGTTGTGCAAATGATAACTGTTGAGTTCTCTTTCGTATCATTTCGATATCTCCTTTATTATGAACTGTATCTATTATAAAATATTTAGTAAAATTTTGTAATACTTCGTAAGTACTATACTGATTTAGTTTTTTGATTAGATAAAAAGTTTCTCATAGGTCTCTTGTTGCTTAATAATCGCCTCATGAATATGTTTTTGGTTCACTTTCTGGTAATTCAGCAAATACTCTTGTGAAAGAGGATTTGTGTGGTATGCCTATAGCTTTTCTATCCACATATCCTACATAGAGAAGGATTGGTTTTGGCATATCTATTAATTTACGAGTAGTGTCAATATTGCATATTTTTTAGCAATAAATGCTTTAATAATCTGGATTCTATTCTTAGGATATCGGCCATATTGATATCTTGGTGTAACGACATATTTCTCTATAGAGATAAACTTCAGAACGGTTACAACTTCCCTTAGCTTATCCGTTAAGGGTTAATCATATTCTTTTTCCAAAAAGGGGGAATAGAACATTTTATATCTGAAACTATACTGTGATAATAGATTTATTTTAGTACTCCTTAATATAATTAAAATAAGTTTAATCTTGACTCTATTATATCACAGATATAGTTTATGCTACATAAATTTTTGTCTTTTTCGAAAAGAATTTTCTGTGTGGATTTTTGCAAGAGGCCCCCCAGATAAATTGGGGATTTTTCATGAAAAACTCTCCGATTTCAGAAAATGCTGTTATCTTTGAAATCGCTGGGTGTTATATTGGCGTATATAGCAGTGAAATTTAGTAGGGTGTCATTTTTTGATGCCGGGTGGAAATAGCAGTCATGCGGGAAAATGTTCTGGAAATCGGCAAGTATCTCTTTACCTTCAGGGCGGCTGAAGATATACACCTGCCTGAATACAAGGGCTCAACCTTTCACGGCGGTCTTGGTACAGCCCTCAGGGCAGTCTCTCCCTCCTGGTTCAACCGGCTTTTCTGCCAGGACGGCACAAAGCCCTATATCCTGCTTCCGCCCATGGACAATGACAGGATCTATCCCAGGGGGCGCACCTTCCAATGCGAGCTTACCCTTGTAGGCGAGGCTGCAAGCCAGTATTCGGTCTGCCAGGCCGCCTTTGAATATCTTGGAAATCGCCTTGGCCTTGGCTACCGCAGGGGGAAATTCCATCTCGAAGGTGTGGAGGTTGCCTCCATATCGCCCCGGTTTCCAGGTGGAGAGTGCCCGTCACCTGTTTCTGCAGGGGAGATAGTGCAAAACAGGTCATGGCTTTCTGACTGCAGTAAGATAAGCTTTCATTTCATAACGCGCCTGAGACTTAAGGACAACAACAGGCTCCTGCGCAATGCTCCAGGGTTTCCTGTATTCTTTGCCCGCCTTGTAGGAAGGCTGAACAGCCTTTCCGCGTTTTACGGCCGGGGTGAGCTCATTCCCGCCGGTGACCGCCGCGGCCTCATGGCAGAGGCGGAAAGGATTGAACTGAAGGATGCCAGGATACAATGGGATGACTGGAGCCGTTTTTCCGCAAGGCAGAAAAGCTGGATGAAATTCGGAGGGCTCCTCGGCCATATCACCTGGCAGGGAGACTTTACTCCCTTTATGCCATACCTCGCCCTTGGAGAGTGGCTGCATGTTGGCGGAAAGACCAGCTTCGGCCTTGGAAAATTCGTGATGGAGGCAGGGGATGTGTAATGCTGACAACAGATGCCGGCAATTAGATCTTGTTTGCGGTAAACCTTCCAGGGATGGAGGCGCAACGTTTTCCAGGTTTGTGTTTCCTTTTGCCTATAAGCTCAGGGATCCAAAAAACGGGGAACAGAAAGGCGACGGAAACCAGCTCTTTTACAGGCCATTGGAGACAGGGGAGGGAAGGGGGCATAATGAAGAGAATTTCCTTGAGCGGAAAAAATACTTTACCTCCGAGACCCGCAACGTGCTTTTTAAACGGGCCAGATGGTTTAAGATGGACCCTGACGCCTGGGAAGATGCTGGCTGGGGGAAAGTCGCTGTTTTCAGGCACAGGGGAGACAAGTTCAGGATAGCCATGCTTCCGCCAAGGCTTATCCTCTTTGAATGGCCCGATAAGCAGGATGATGTAAAAAAGTCATGCTCAGAAAAAAAGGATCACAGTCATGAAGAGATACTCCGCACAGGTTTCCTGATCCTTGACATCTACTTTCCCCAGCCTGAGGGGCATTATCCCGCCCCTACCCTTGACGATCTCATCCAGTTCAACGAGCTGTTCAGGTATTTTGACAGGCCCTATGAAGACCACTATGACGTTTTCAGAAAGGCCTTTAAGAATCTGCCAGTGGAATACCAGCCGGAAGACAAAAAATGGAAGCGTATAGAAGATAGCGGACATGACGATTTTGACTGTTATTTCAGGAGGTGGGCCTATCTCTTGTCCCGCCCCGTGGAATTTGATGGCAGGGCCTGCCGCATAGTTCCTGAGGATCTCGCAGAAAAGGGCAGCAAATACTTGAAAGATCCTGACAGCAACGATAACTCCAAGGAGATTAAAGGCTTTTTTGTCTATGCGGACAACAGGGCCTATGTGTGGAGCGCGGCTGTCCTGTACAGGGGAACCGAAGATCTCCAGGACCTTGCGCGCTCAAGCCAGTGGAAGGCCTGCAACTTCGGACACTGGGTAAGATTTCTCAACGTGGATTCCATACCTGACGGCAAGACCCAATACGATGTGCACCACGGCATAACTGAATATGAGAAAAAATGGGCGGAAAAACATACCTATCACCGCTGGGAAGAGTGTGGGACCTGGTACGGTTTCAACTATCACAGTGGAGTGATGCTCACAAGCCGTTGTGAAAACGATGACCCTCCCAGGGTCCGTCACTTTTCCCAGATGTATTTTGATATTGTCCTGGTCCTGTTCTACCTGCGCATAACCCTCTTTCGTTTCAGCTCTGCCCTTGCCGAGATTGTTCTGAAGGAAAAGGGATGGAGGAAAGACTTTGTCGAGCTGAGGCGCATATTCAACAAGTTTACCATCTTGTACCAGTATCCTCTTCTTTCAAACCAGCAGCAGGCCATAGAGATGTACGACCTGGCGCGGCGGCACTTTGACATCACTGATTTTTATGAGGAAGTAAAGAGGGAGATAGACGACACCCACGAATACCTCGAGATAACGAGATCAACAGATTTGGGCAAGATTGCAAATCTCATTGCCCTGTGGGGGCTCCCCCTTGCCTTTGCCGCCCTGACAGCATCTCTGTTTGGCATGGACGTGGAGCACCTGCATCTCTGGGAGTGGATGCGTAACGGGTCCGGCTTCAGGCCCAACTGGGAATTCTGGGTCCTTTTTTGCCTGGTTTCAGTTGCCGGTCTGCTGTGCTGGTGCTGGGCAAAATACAAGCTCAAAATTCCAGGCAATGGAGAAAATATATCATGACATCTGCAAACTATTACCTTCGTGTTGAAGCAGTAAATCTGGAGAATTTTGTATACGACACCAACAACCTGGGTGTCATAAGGGGCGGAGGGCTGATGCTCCTTGAGCTTCCAAAGATTGTGGAGAAAAGGCTCAGGAAATGCCTGGAAAGCGGCCCGCCAATAAAAAGCTTTGAAACCATATCCAGGGGGGCGTCCTGGGGGATGTTCAGCCTTGAGCTGAAAGATAAAGCACAGGATACGGTGCCGCGCGACCTGTGTGATTTGCTGAGGGAAGAATTAAAGAATAACTACGAGGCAACCCTTGATGACAAGTCCATTCTGGTCATAAAAAGAAACAGAGATGGAAATAATAGAAATAATATTATTAATAGTTACTCAAAGCTTCTTCCTGCATCATACAAGGAGGTCAAGTTTCCTGCCAGGCACGCCACTGTCATGGTGGAGGTGTCAGGCCCCTATGAAAGAGGCACAAGGGCGTTTGCAGAGATAAGAGAGAAGCTCCTGGCCCTTGTCCGCTGGCGTCAGATGACCAGCCCTTCCATTGCCTTTCCCAGGATGCAAGATGAGCCGGTTATGGTTGATGAAAAAGAGAAACGGGTATGTGAGCTGGATCTTTTCAGGCCTGCTGCCGAAGAAAGCCTCCACAAGATCAAGGACAGAAAACGGGCCGTCTCCCATTCAAGTCATGCCCGCTACAGATATGGCGTCTATGGCAAGAGCGACCAATGGTACCAGGAAGTCACAGGCCTTGAGGACCTTCCCCTCTTTACCCACCATTTCCATGAGTTGGCGGACGATCTCCAGGCAGGCCAGGAGGAACTCTCCATCCTTGAGGGGAAGATGGCGGTCATCTACTTGGACGGGAACCACTTTGGAAAGATACTGCGGAAGACCTGTAATACCCTGGAAGATCAAAAGAGATTCGATGAGTACCTGCGAAAGAAACAGGCCGAGGCCCTCAGGATCATCCTGCAGGAAATAGTAGAGCAGGATTTCCGGGACAGGAAGCCCGATTCTTTTGGGCCCTGGATAAATCCAGCCTGCTGGTTCATGGATGCGAAGGAAAATGAAAAGGAAAAGGAAACCACTCCCAAGGTCCGTCTTGAGACGCTGCTCTGGGGAGGGGATGAGCTTATCTGGGTGGCCCCAGCCTGGAGGGGCTGGTGGCTCCTTGGAAAGTTCTTTGAGATTGTCCAGGGGATTTCCCAGGGTACGAAAAGGTGGAAATTTAACGGAGAGGATCTCACCTTTTCAGCAGGCCTTGTCTTCTGCCACAATGCCGCCCCGATCTACCGCATAAAGGATGCGGCATATCAGCTTGCTGAAGAGGCGAAGAGGGCCTCAGGCCGGGCGGAAAACATGGCGGCATACCAGGTCCTCGAATCCTATGATCTTGCCGGGCCTGATTTTGAGAAATTCAGGAGAAAGCGCCTTCCTCCCATGTTGGACCTGAAAGACATGGCCATCAAGGGCGCGGGCATGCTTGAGCTTGCCAGGAAATTTCCCATTTTGAAGAGACAGATTCCAAGGCGCCAGCTATACAGGCTGGTTCAACGTATCCTGGCAGGCGAAGACGCAAAAGAGGTAAAAAGCGGCCTTGAAGGCGGCCTGTCAGAAAAATCCCGTAAAAGGCTTGAAACGATAAAGAGGTGCTGCAAGTCCGCAGACGCCGTCTGGTTTCATCTCCTGGAGTTATGGGATTACCTTGTTCTGCCTGAACAGGAATTTTCAGCAGAAGAACCGGACGCTGCAAGGGGCACTGGTTCAGATAAGCCAGGGGAGGACATTTGAAAGATGTACAAGGTAATCATTCCAATAAAGCTCAAGGTAAGAGGCCCCTTTATCTCCCAGTCCACTGTTCCTGGCAGCTATGCCCTTGACGCAGTCCAGGCCCTTGACAGTGCGGGAAGGCCCATTATCCCGGGCACCGAGATCGTGGGCAGGCTCCGCCAGGCATGGGAGGAGCTTCTTTCAGCCTGTCGAGATGGGTTGCCTGATTCCATTTGCAGCAGGGAGGAAATAGAAGAATTTCTCGGCCGGAGTTCATCATCTGAAACAGGAGGCGGAAAAGGCGCCTTCCGGCCTGTGCGCAAGAGGCTGTTCTTTTCAGATTTCGTGCTGGCAAGGCCGTCTCCAGACAGGAAGGTACGGTACCGCATAAAGATTGACCCTGAAAGAGGCGCGGTTGAGGGCCAGGCGCTTGCAGCCATAGAGCCCGCCGTGGCCTCAGGCAGGGAGGAAAGCTTCCTGGGCCGGGTGACATTTCTGTCATGGTCAAGGAAGGAGGCGGAGGCCATTGAGAAGAAGGTCCTGACCGGCCTCAGGTGGACCGAAAGCCTCGGCGCGTTTGGAAGCATCGGCTTTGGAAGGCTGCTCCAAGTGGAATCCTGTCCGATGGAGACTCATGAAATCAAGCCGGAAGAAGACCTGACCTGTCTTGACGATACGCTTGAGCTTTGCATAACGCCCCTTTCCCCATTTTGCATAGCAAGGCGTCACATGGCAGAGAATAACCTCTTTGAATCCCTCGAACACATACCGGGCAATGCAATCATCGGCACCCTGGCGGAGACCCTGGATGCCCTTGAAGCCGCGGGTGAAAATGGCGCCTTTGCCGCCCTGAAGGAAAATCTCAGTAAAGTGCGGGCGCTACACGCCTTTCCTGCAAAAGATTGCTTTGAAAGGCCTGTAACCCCGCCCCTTTCTGTCATAAAGGCAGGGGGCGATATCCTTGACGCGGCACTCCTTGAAGGCCCATGCCTTATTAACGGACAGGCCCCGGAATTCAGCGTGGACTGGAAGGATTCGTCTGACGTAAGAGACCTGTTCGGCTGGCCGGGGCTCAGGCGGGAACTCAGGGTCAGGACCGCCATTGATGCAGAAAGCAGAAGGAGCGCGAAGGGACAGCTCTTTTCATACGAGATGATAGTGCCAGGTGGCGCTTCCTGGCTTACCAGGGTCTATTTTGACCAGGTGGAAGGAGACAGGAGGGAAGAGGTGAAAAGGCAGTTTGTTGGCCTCATAAGGGCAGGGCTCCTTGGGCTTGGAAAGACAAAGACCATTGCAGACGTGCGGGTCCTCCTGCCTGGCTCAATAACAATGCCCCGGAGATTGGAAGGCGCATGCCCGGCCCCTTCAGCCAGCAGCGTTGTAATAATCACCCTCCAGACCCCGGCCCTTCTCCTCAGCCCGGCTGTAGGGGAAACAAGACTGGACGAATATGCAGGCCATAAGGAGCTCATGGAGGCATACAGGCAGGTATGGGATGAACTTTCAGGCCGGACATTAAGGCTCAGGCGTTTTTTCACAAGACAGTTCCTGTCAGGCGGTCCGTATCAGTACCACAGGTTCATGAAAAAGGCCGGAGACGGCTATTATCCCTGGATCATGACCGAGGCGGGAAGCGTCTTTGTCTTTGACAGCAGAGACGGTTGGAAAGACAAGGTCAAGGAATGGGAAAGTTCCGGGCTTCCCCTTCCTGCAAATGTTATTTCTTTTTACGGCATAAACGGGGACTGGCGAGACCAGTGGAAATCCTGTCCCTTTATCCCGCAAAACGGCTTTGGCGAGATAGCCTGCAACCTTGGATTTCACTGGATGGCAAGGCCGGCAGAAGGGTACGAGGCCGTAACAGGAGAGGAGTTTTGGCATGAGTAATGAGCATCTCAACCTGGAAAACCTCAGGGAAGAGTGGCGATTCATGAAGAGGTGGCGCATAGAGGGCATACTCTTTACCCGTGAGCCGTTTTTCATAGGCTCCGGAGAGGTGATGGAGCGTGCTGACATCGACCCTGACGCAGGGCCGGTGGAGGTCTCAGAGTGTATAAAGGGCTGTGACGGGCGTCCCATCATCCCTGGCTCAAGCCTGAAGGGATGTGTCCGCAGGTGGCTGGAAACAAACTGCCCGAACGAGAAGGATTACAAGGATTACATTGAATGCGTATTCGGCAATGGGCCGGTGTCAGACCCAGACCAGGAAATGGTGGGCTCAAGGGTGTGTTTCCATGACTGTCCAGTGACCATGCCCCGGACCGATCCCACTCCCCTGCCTTTTTTCAACAGGGATACCCAGACCTTCATTGAGGCCCACACCTGCATGGACAGGGTGAGCGGGACCGTGGCAGAGAACAAGCTTTTTTACCAGGAGGTAGTGCCCCCGGGGGTGGGGTTTGAGGTGGTCATAACCGGAAGTTGCAAGGATGATCGCGAGATCGGCCTGGTCCTGGCAGGGCTGGAGGGATTCTGTCATGCAGATGCCCCCTTGAGGCTTGGAAGCGGCACCCACAGCGGCCGCGGAAGTCTTGGGTGGGAACCAAGAGGAGTCCAGGTCATGGGCGAGGAAGAGGTGAAAAGATGGCTGTCCAACCCTGAGACAATGTTTTTCAACCACATGACCCAGTGGGAATCCGATGAGATCAAAAAGGCCGCAGATAAGGTCAAGCGTAAATGCACTGGTTCCGGTGGGGAGGATTCTTATTTTACCCTTTCCATAACCCTCAGTTTTGACAGCCACTTTCTTGTAAATGATCCGCCCACCAGGGAAGAGAAACAGGAGGCGGAAAGGCGTTATGAGAAGCAAAAGGAGAAAGACCCCGCAGTTGTGAAGTCGGATATTGTGCCGTCTGATTTCAGGCCCAGAAAAGATCACATGGGCAGGGTGCTGCTTCCCGCCACTTCATTTCGCGGCGCCTTGAGGAGTCAGGCGGAACGGATCCTGAGGACCATTGATAAAAAGGCCTGCAATCCGGCCCGTGACCCGGGCGGCGGGGACAATGACGAATCCTGCCCGGTGGTTGAAAAGCTGAAGGATCTGGAGAATCTGTGCCTTGCCTGCAGGCTGTTTGGCGCCCCGGGATGGAGATCCCCGCTCGAAATCTCGGATTTCACGCTGATGCCCAGGGAAGACGGGCGGGATTACGAATTCACCACCCAGGAGTTCGTGGCCATAGACCGCTTTACCGGCGGAGGGAAACAGGGGGCAAAATTCAACGCCTGTGCCATATACCGCCCTGTTTTCACCGGCACGATAAGGGTGGACTTGAAGCGCCTCCGAATCCGAAAGGCCCCCGGCTCAGACTGCTATGACGCCCTTGCAGTCCTGGCCCTTGTGCTCAGGGACCTCATTGAAGGGGATATCACCTTTGGCTTTGGCTCGTCAAAGGGCTATGGGACATGCACAGCCACGGTGGATCAATGGGAGGATGGCAGCGAGTTCATGGAGATGGCGAAGAAGGGCCTTAAGCAGCTTAATGCGGATGAAACAGGATGAGATGCTCAGCAGCAGTCTGTAACTAATCACAGGCTTATGTCGAGTTTTGTTGCACATCTTCCCCATTCTATAAGCGTTTACAGGGTGCCACAGATGCAAGGCGGCGGGTGCGCAGTCGTACTCCCTGTACTTCAAACGCCCGCCAACACAGCAGATGTGGTGCTCTGTGAACGCTTACAGCAGTCTCTATATCTTGAGGAACAGACATGGGTTTGAGGGAAAGGTTGATAAGAGAAGGGCTGATAACCCCAGCAGATGATGACTCCACGGAAAAAGAGGATAAACAGATGAAATTTCACAATCCCTATCATTTTGTGCCTGTAAAAAGGCCGTCTCCCAACCACTGGCTGAAACTGGATAACCAGGAGCGGCATAGCAGGGAGGCTTTTAACCGGCGGCTTCCCAAACGCTGTCGGCATGACAGGTACCTTTCAGAAGAGCATAGAAAAACCTTCTATCATGGCAGGATCATCTGCAGGCTTGAGACCAGGACACCTGTTTTCGTGGGTGGAAATGTAATAAGAGGGGCCAGCAGGGAACAAGCCGCGAAGATAGCCCACTTCAAGCTTGACGGCAGGCCAGCAATTCCGGCCTCAACCCTCAGGGGCATGATCTCCTCTGTGGCAGAGGCGGCCAGCAATTCCAGCTTGAGGGTTTTGGAGGACAGGCCCCTGACGAGGAGATCTGATGTCAAGGCTGGAGAGGCCCTCAGCGCGATAGGTATGATTGTAGAAAAACGTGATGGCAAATTGGGTCTTTTGCCCCTGACTCTTCCGGTTTTAAAAGTGACAAAAACTGAAGAGAAAGACATATTCAAGTTGAGCAGTGAATCAAGGAAATGGCGCAGGGTTTTTAAAAAATATCCAGTTTATGGGCAATATGTTCAGGGATATAAACCAAAAAATAGAAAATCTCACGAACTGGAGAGGATTTCTTTCCTGGCTTCCAAAGATCCAGAGTCCTGGTCTTCTGCTCACCAGAAACCCTGGTTTGCAAAATTTTCAAACAATATGAATATCACATGGGAAGGCGAAGACCGTGTAAAGATCCCCAATCCAAAAAACAGGGGTAGTTTTATAATCGGCCAAAAAACCGCCTGTCTGCAATCTTTAGCTGAGAAGAAGCAAGACGGCCACATCCGCGGGATAATGCGGGTGCTTGGCATTGAAGGGCGTCAAATGGATATCATAGGCGGATATAACAGGTATGGAAGACAATACGGGAAAAAACATGAAATTTTTATTCCTTTCCCCGATGATAACAGTTGCAGAAACGATGTTCTCGACCTGGGTAATGCCTTGGACTCTTTCCATGATATGGCAGATGAACGGGCAGATAACAAGGGCCAATACCCCTTTGAATTAAAAGGAATGGAACGAATATGGATTGGTGAAAAGAATACTGTCCGGCTCAGGGAAAAAGATCTGGTCTTTTTTGATGTGGAAGAGAAAGATGACAAGATTGAGGTGTCAAGAATATCTCTTTCGGCCATCTGGCGCAGGGATTGTGGCGGCACAGTCCATGATTATTTCAAAGATATCGACAAAGAACTCCTTCCGTTCAGCCCGGAAAGAGAGAAGCTGAGCCCTGCAGAGCTTTTATTTGGATTCGTGGAGGACTGGGAAGGCCATGAAAAGGATAATAACCAGGAAGCGCTCAGCTACAAGGGAAGGGTACGGTTTTCCCACGGGCTTCTCGATGAGAATAACATCCAGGACAAACTGCGGTTGGACTATGTCATTTTGAAGATCCTGGATTCCCCCAAACCGCCTTGTCCATGTCTTTATTTCAGAAACAAGGACAGGTCTTTCAGGTTTATTGGAAAGGCCGCCCTGAATAAAAGGGATCATGAACCGCAAGGCAGGAAATTTTATCTCCACCATGATGTTGAAGAGGAAATGCGTAGGGCTAAAGATCTATATCCCTGGCAGACCCATCCCAATCTCACAAAAAAGGGTGACAAGGATTCCAGGCTGCAGCAGAAAGCAGAAATCAGGCCTGTCAATCAGGGGGTTACATTCTGGTTTCATGTGGATTTTGAAAACCTGAATGAATATGAGCTGGGTATGCTGTTATTCGCCCTTGAGCCTGATAAAAAATTTCATCACAAGATAGGTATGGGCAAGCCGTTAGGTCTGGGATCAGTGAAGGTTGAACCAGTCGGGCTGTTGCGGATGGACAGGCAGAAGAGATATAAAGAGTGCCATGACCCGCTTAAGCAGTCTCGATATCCCGAGGCCTTATGTGATTCAACAGAAAAGCCGGCAATGCCGGAGTATTATCTTAAGGATTTCAACAAAGAATCCCAAAATAGTTTCAAATTCAAAGAACAAATCAAAAATTTAAGAAAAACATTCGAAGATGATCAAAAAGAGAAAGATATCAATACAAGTTTGAAGTTGCTTGGAGATCCATCCCAGATCATATTGCCTGTTCATACGCCCCTGTGCTCTTTCCAAAAGGGTAAGCTGAAAGAGGTGGAAACTTTTAAATGGTTTACCGAGAATGAAAAACGACCTCCATATAAATGTGGGAAGCAACAATTATGTCCAATCGCCGGAGATAATATGCCGCATTTAAAAAAGATTGACCATTGCCAGAGAAAAAAACAATGAATATGCAAATAAATAATAAAACCCAGAGCAGCACGTTAGACGATGCATATTTTGACCGTAACCAGGCAATACTGGCCCTGGGAAGGCTTGCTCTGAAACTTGGATACAATGCAGGGCTCAAGGCTGACCCGGCTGAACCTGACTGGCCGGTCTTGATGATTGATTTGCCCACGGGACAGGTTGGCTGGCACCTGCCAAAGGACGAAGTCCTGGGAGAATGGCCGGAGTACAAAGGCGAGTGGGATGGCCATACGCTTGAAGAAAAACGAAAACGGCTGGAAGACTTTATTGGAGGAAATTATTAGTAAAATCCATAACTTCGGCCCCTGTTTTTTTTCAAGGGCCTTACGCCGGGCTTCTTAGAGAAAAATCCTGCAAAAATAGGTAGTTATGGCATGTCTTGCTTGAAAATAGGGCCGATAACTGATTTTATTGAAGAAATTGCCTTTTTGAGGTATAAAGAAAAAATGTGGGAGTTTCAAATGTCCAAAGGGCCGCAAGTGGTGATTTTTTGATTGTAAAATCAAGGTGATATGAGGCTATAGTTTGGATTGACCGGACTTTATGAACGGGATGGAAAATTTACTCCAAATTTTTCTGTAAGATTTGAGATGAAGTTTGGATTGACCGGACTTTATGAACGGGATGGAAAAAATACGCTCCCCAAACAACTATCGCCCCG
>JALWYO010000035.1 GCA_026992735.1 Deltaproteobacteria bacterium | reverse complement strand
GAAAACGATCGTCCTGGCCGATATCCTCACTCCAGGTCCAACACCTTTCACACTTAGTGCCTGCTGCCGAAATAACAAGACATGCAAGCCCGGGAACTTCCTGACTATGCCAGATATTACCCTCTTCCTCTTGTTCCTTTGCAAATCCATCCACAATTTCAAACTGTGAAACGATGGTAACAAGCTTCAGGGTTTCTTTCAATTCATCATTTAATTCAAGACCTGTATCTTCGGGCAGTACCAGCAGCACCTTGGCATCGAGGGCCAGCCCTATGCGCTTCTCACGCCTGGCAAGCTCCAGGGCCTTGGTGATCTCTCCCCTTATACGCCATATACTGTCCCAATATTTTACCTCCTGGTCTGAAAGGCTATTGTCAGGCAGGCTGGGAATGCCCTGGAAAAACACTGAAGAATCCTCTTCTCCGGAAAGATATTTCCACGCCTCCTCGGCAGTAAAGGAAAGGACAGGGGCCATGTTGATAACGACGTTCATGCAGATATCATACATTGCAGTCTGAGCAGACCGCCTGAGCCTTCCGGAAGGAGCTTCGCAGTATAGCCTGTCCTTCAGGATATCAAGATACTGGGCGCTCATGTCCACAGTGCAAAACTGGTAAAGGCTGTGGAACACCACGTGAAACCTGTAATCCCCATAGGCCTGCTGCACACGCTCCATGATCTGTCTGGCCCTGAAAAGCGCCCAGCGGTCTATCGGTTCCATCTCGGAGACATCGAGCCGGTCTTTTCCCGGGTCAAAATCATAGAGATTGCCCAGAAGAAACCTGATGGTGTTTCTTATCTTCCTGTAGGCCTCGGTAAGCCGTTGAAGTATCTCGTCTGATATCTTGATGTCGTCCTGATAGTCTTCTGCAGATACCCATAACCTCAGTATCTCCGCGCCAAAACGCTTTATCACCTTGTCAGGCGGGATGACGTTTCCCACGGATTTTGACATCTTCTTGCCCTTGGCATCCACAACAAAGCCGTGGGTAAGCACCTGACGATACGGAGCCTTGTGCCTCGTGGCAACAGATGTCAGCAGGGAACTCTGGAACCATCCGCGGTGCTGGTCACTTCCCTCCAGGTACATGTCCGCGGGCCATGACAGGTCTTCCCGCTGCTCAAGCACAGCTGCATGGCTCACGCCAGAATCAAACCAGACATCCAGGATGTCTTCCTCTCTTTCAAAATCATGGCCTCCACACTCCTGGCAAACAGCATTCTTGCCAAGAAAATCCTCGGGTGGACGTGAAAACCAGGAATCAGCACCCTCTTCCTGGAAAAGCTGGACTATCCTGTCAGCAGTCTCCTGGTCCATAAACGGGGTCTGGCACTGCCTGCATATAAACACCGTTATGGGCACGCCCCATGCGCGCTGCCTGGAAATGCACCAGTCAGGACGTGCCTCAACCATGCCATAGATACGCTCCCTGCCCCAGGAGGGAATCCATTTCACCTCCATTATGTTGTCAAGGGCCTCCTTCCTGAGCCCTTTCTTTTCCATGGAGATAAACCACTGGGCAGTGGCCCTGAAGATCACCGGCCTCTTGCAGCGCCAGCAGTGCGGGTAACTGTGCTCCATCTCCTCCTGATGAACAAGACGTCCCCTTTCCCTGAGAAGTTTCACTATCTCCGGGTTGGCCTTGAATATATGCATGCCCTGAAACCCTTCAACATCAGGAGTAAAACAGCCCCGGTCATCCACGGGAGAATACACTTCCAGGTCATACTTTCTGCTGCTTTCGTAGTCCTCAGCACCATGCCCCGGAGCAATATGCACACATCCTGTGCCTGAATCAAGTGTCACGTAGTCAGCGTTGATGACTAGACCTGTCCTGTCAATAAAGGGATGGCGAACCTCAAGATTTTCCAGGTCACTACCACGAAATTCAGACAGGACCTCGATATCCTTCTGCTCCAGCCCTATGGATGAAATGACAGGCATGATTCTCTGGGAGGCCATGATCCACAGTTCGAATCCTGAATCTCCTTCAGGCTTCATGCCCACGCGCTTAAGCGCATCCGCAGAGACCTTGACTGCCGAGTAATCAAAATCCGGATGGACCGCCACGGCCTGGTTGGCAGGCAGGGTCCAGGGTGTTGTGGTCCAGATAAGGATGAAGGCATTGCCGTCCGGCTCTATACCGGCCCTTTCCCGGAGCCATGCATTGAAACTGCCGAAACAGGGAAACTTGACAGTTATGGAATCCGACCTGTGGGGCGCATATTCCACCTCTGCCTCGGCCAGGGCAGTGACACAGGTGGGGCACCAGTAAACGGGCTTTGTGCTCTTCACAACGTGCCCATCCAGAAATATCCTGCAAAACTCCCTGGCAATAGAGGCCTCATAGCCGTAATTCATGGTGAGATAGGGATTATCCCAGTCCCCCAGGACACCAAGGCGTTCAAATTCCTGCCTCTGAATCTTTACAAATTTTTCAGCGTATTTTCTGCATGCCTTCCTGATGGAAAGCTTGCCCATTTCCTTTTTCTTTTTCCCGAGCTGCTTCTCCACGTTATGCTCTATGGGAAGGCCGTGACAATCCCACCCTGGCACAAAAGGAGCATAATGACCGGCCATAAGCCTGGATTTTACGATGATGTCCTTGAGTACCTTGTTAACCGTATGTCCCAGGTGCAAATGACCATTGGCATACGGAGGCCCATCATGGAGGATAAAAGGTGGATCTTCCGCCTTTTTTTTCTTCAGGTCACTGTAAAGATCCATCTCTGCCCAGCGCTTGAGCATCTTCGGCTCGCTCTGGTTGAGATTCGCCTTCATGGGGAATTTTGTCTTGGGAAGGTTCAGGGTCTTTTTATATTCCATTTGAGCCTCGTTGTTCTAAAAATTGTATAACTGCAGCAGGATGATAACCGGAAACACAAGTGCTGACACCAAATCCAAAGGCCGCACATTATATGCATTATATGCATTATCCTGTAACGCCTTCTCATAGCCCATTTTCTCTCA
This sequence comes from Deltaproteobacteria bacterium, assembly GCA_026992735.1. GTDB lineage: Bacteria > Desulfobacterota > Dissulfuribacteria > Dissulfuribacterales > QOAL01 > QOAL01. Next base: position 19,363 of record JALWYO010000035.1, on the reverse strand, counting down.
CGGCTCAAGGAGCAATTTGAAATTCCCTCAGCCTTTATGATAGCCTACAGATCCAGCTCTTCCATGGAAACATCGTCTACTATGACCGTGCTGCCGATACCTCGGGTGAGCACAAAATGCACCCTGCCGTCCCTCACCTTCTTGTCCCGTTTTATGTGCTTTATAATGGCATCCCTGTCCATCTCACCGGGGATCTCCACTGGCAGCCTGAATTGTTCCAGCAGGCTCTTGAGACGGCCAAGCTGATCCTCTGTCATGAGTCCGCGGGAGACAGAGACCCTGGAGACCGCCACCATGCCGATCGCCACGGCCTCTCCATGTGGAATGGAGTACCCGGATACTGCCTCCACTGCATGACCTATTGTATGCCCGAAGTTCAATATCCTCCTGAGCCCCCCTTCCTTCTCATCCCGAGAGACAACATCCGCCTTTATCTCACATGAACGCTTCACCAGAAAAACTATAGTATCAGGTTCAAGATTTATGATATCCCACCATTTTTTCTCGAGAAAATTGAAGAAGTTTTCGTCAACAATCATCCCGTACTTCACCACCTCTGCCAACCCGTTTCTGATCTCTCCGGCAGGCAATGTGCAGAGAACTCCTATATCTGCGAATACCGCAACCGGCTGGGCAAAGGTCCCGATAAGGTTCTTGCCCTCTGGCAGGTCCACGCCTGTCTTGCCTCCCACAGAGCTGTCCACCTGGGCCAGGAGCGTGGTTGGCACCTGGATGAATGGTATACCCCTCATGTAGATGGAGGCCAGGAAACCGCAGATATCACCCGTGACGCCACCACCCAGGGCGAGAAGCATGCTATTCCTGTCCGCCCCCAGGGACACCAGCTGTCTTGCCAGGTCCACTACAGTCTTCATATCCTTGGCATCTTCACCAGCCGGAAATGACAGCATTTCTACATCAACGCCCTGTCCCCTGAGCATATTCAACAAATCATATCCGACCAGGTCTTCCACATTGGAATCAGTGACAATGAACAACTTTTTTCCTGCAATAAACCCGGCCAGCTTCTCAGGCAACTCGGTGAGAAGGCCCGGGCCAATCATTATCTCGTAGGACCTGTCACCCAGGGGGACCTTCACCATGTCCCATACGTGGCTGATCTCATCAGGCTCACACTTGCTGCATGCACCAAAAATCTGGTCTTTTTCCATAGGATAAGATCTCTCCTAACTCGTCACGGTGTAATCGCTTTCATTACATGATAAGCGCCTGATTCATGCTTGCGTAATGCCGCCAATGCGAGACAGATGGCATGAAGAGGTATTTATTTACACGAAATTGCTTGATCACAGAGAAAATGCTGCTTGGTCAAACGCTTTCCCTGTTTACATCATAACAGGCTTAAAAGCTTCTGTCTGATCTGCTCTCCAGGCACTGCTCCCACGAGGGTGTCCGCAAGCTGACCGTTCTTGAAAAAAAGAAGGGTGGGAATGCTTCTAATGCCGTATTTCTGTGATGTCAATGGGTTTTCATCCACATTGAGCTTTCCTATGACTGCTTGTCCCCCAAACTCCTTGGCAAGCTGCTCGATCACCGGGCCTATCATACGGCATGGACCGCACCAGGGGGCCCAGCAGTCTACCAGCACAGGCATGGGGCTGTTCACAAGACTGTCAAAATTCTGATCTGAAAATACCACCGGGCCTGCTGATGGCACAGGCAGAGGAGTCTTGCATCTTCCGCATTTCGGCGCATTGTTCATACGATTGATTGGCACGCGGTTTTTCACACCGCAACCCGGACAGGTAACTATAATATGTTCGTTCATGGCTTTTCTTGCCCTCCTTTATATAAAAGATTAACTTCCAGGAATCAATTGAGATTTCAACCCGTTTGTGTTTCAGGGAATGATCCGGCATAACCTGAGACAGGATGCCAAATATCTCCAGAACTCTATGGATCTTATGTAAATTTAAGAAGCAATCAGGGAATTTCCAGATATCATGAAAAAATTGTGCAAAATCAGCAGGCCCCTTCCCCTTTCTCTGTTCCAATTTTCAGGAATGATATTGTTTATAGCCCCGGTTCTTGCAATGCTCCATGGCTGCTGCTTCTTTGCCAGGCCTCCTGTGCCATGGCAGGCACCAGATGTGAAAAAGACAGGGGTATTTAGGGAAGACCTCCTGCGCAAGGCATCAAGTATCACCAGTATAGAGATCAGAGGACGAATGCACGTAGTCAAAAACGGCGAACAGATACCATCATTCAATGTTTCCATATGGTATTTCAATCATAATGGCGACATCCGCATCAGGATGAGGGGTTCCGGCCCCATGGGGATAGCGGTTTTCGACCTTCTTGCAGACAACCGGCAGGCATGGATATACCTCCCATCCGAAGGCAGGGTCATTACAGGCAACACCTTCTTTACCAGTTACGGCAGGATAGATGTGAAAACAGCCATAAAACTCATGGAGATATGCCTCAACCCCTGGTCACCGGCCGGTTTCTGTAAAGAAACAGGCTGCAGGGAAGAGCAGAAAGATACCGGGTGCCTTGCATGCATGTTCATGAATCACAAGCTGCACCTGGAATATGACAGGGATTCGCTTATGCCGGTAAGCTTTGAAAGCAGCGCGGCAGTCATGGAATTCACTGCACAGGCAGGTACGGGATATCCAGGCAGGATATCCTTTTACATGCCTGAAGATAAAATGTCAGGCAGCCTGGAGATAAAGGAAGCACGGTTTAACAGGCTGAGCATGGAAAGCCCGGTCTTTGAGAAAGCCTTATTCACACGTGGCCGAGATGCGATTACAGAGCATACATCTGCGGTGCTGCAAGGCAGTTGAAATACAGGCAGTACGTCTGCGCACCCTCCGCCTCGCATCTTCGGCAAACTTGCGAGCTGCGTATCCTGGTTTATCTGCATACCCTGTAACTGCATACAGATATGGCGGCCTATTCCAGCATGTAGATCCTGTTATTGTAGTGATCAACAGTATAATGGCCGGCCTGATCCCTCTTCAGATACAGCCTTATGATACCAACTGACTTGCCCCTGGGATGAGTACTGACCGTCAGGGCCCCTCCATGCTTGACAGGAGTATATGTAGGCGCGGTCCTGCTGCTGGATATGACCAAAGCAATGCCAGGATGTCTTGCCATGAACCTTGCCTCCATGGAAGCAGGCATGCTGGAAAGCAGCACTATCATGTCGGCATTCTGCGCTATCTTTGACATGTATCTTTCTATGGCCGGATCTGAATCCTTGATTGTCACGTTGTCACTGTTAGGAATCCATGACGGGGCCTTCCCTCCTGAAATGCCCAGAACGGCAATCCGAATGCCCTTTACATGGAATATACGGAAAGGTGAAAATGCCGGCCTGTTACCGCAGTACAGGCTGGCAGACACCATGCTGCTGCCATCAGGATTAAGCTCCTTGAGGAATGCACAGCCTGCAGCAAGATCAACAGGGCCTATGCCCATGAGATTGTAGCCCATCTTCTCATACGTCCTGAAGATATTTTCCGCCTTCCTCTTTGCCTTGGAATCGGGCCTGAAGCCCGGAGGGAACAGAAAATTGCCTGCATCCAGGACAAGATCAATTTCATGCTTGTCAATGCGAGACCTGAGCCAACTGGCCCGGCGGGATAGCCCCCCTATTCTCCTGCCGCCTCAGGCATGCAGTGCCTTCACCTGGCCCTGGGTATTGGTTGTATAGGCAATGGAAACCAGTGGCTGCGTAGCATTGCCAGCATAGACATTGCCCTGGCCTGCAAAATATGCCAGGGAAACCAGTATCAAAATCAACAGTCCCTTTTTCACGGTACAATCTCCTTTTTCCTGCTGTCCCGGTTGGAGGAAAATGATTCCATCCACCATTGGGCCCAGTGCATCCTCTTTATCCTTTCAGCAAGCTGCCTGCCTTCTGGCGTAAGCAGCCTGTCTTCCACAAAAGGAACCCACTGATCGGCATTGGAATTGCCACAGTCCGCCTGCTCCCTGAGGGACACAAGCATATCTATCTGATCGGCATCCCTTACCAGCCTGGCCTCCAGGCTTTCTCCCCTGTCAAATTCCCTGTAGAGTTCCAAAAGGTCAGTGGAATATGGACATCCATCCACTGCATCCCTGAAGGCCCGCATTTCGTCCCTGTCCACATAAAGCTTGTGGACGGCATTGGCATCGCCGGTCCTTGCCTCAGGCAGATCGTGAAGCAAGGCCATAAGCAGGGTCTTTTCCATGTCTGCTTCCGGCACCATCCTGGCAAGCAGCATGGAAATAAACGCAGTGGAAAAACTGTGCGCTGCAGTGGTCTCCCGCCCGGTTCCGAGAAAGGCGTAGCCTGTCCTTTCGGTACGCTTGAGCATTGCTGCCTCGAATATCAGCATGGCCAGTCTGGTCATGCCTGGTGAATCAGCAGACATCTTTATATCTCCCTGTCATTTCCAGAGGTTTTCCATGACAAACAGTTCAATGGCCAGGTCGGGAGGGATTTTCCCTCCTTTCAGTTCAAAATCCAGGGAAGCCATCTTACCTATCATGGACAAAAGCTCCTGGCGCGAAAAACTGCTGACAGCACCCAGGCTCAGCCATGCGGCATAGGGATGCAGGCCCTCCAGGGGATTGTTTCCATGCGGCTCGAATACGGCTTTCAGGTTATCCCAGCAGTCTTTCTTAAAAATATTGTAATTCATGTTCCGGGCACGGCCCGTCAACCCCAGCCTTTCAACAGCAATCTTCATGGCCAGGGTTCTAAGTAGCAGGTTTCTCACTGCAGACAGCACAGCAAGCGGATGAATACCTTGACTCACCAGGCGTCTCAGGCTCATTACAGCACCAGCCACGTCCCTGCGCCTGATGGCATCAGTAATCCTGAATATCTCCTCTTCCCTGTGCCTGACGACAATGTGCCTGACATCATCAACAGTAATGCGCTTCTTGGTGCCGGACTGGCTCACCAGTTTCTCTGCCTCGTTCTTCAGGGCAGACAGAGAGGCATCTCCCACGGTATCCATAAACAACTTCATTGCAGCCCTGTCCATGGTCTTGCCAGATTCAGACAAACATTCATCCACATAGTGCTGGAGAGATGCAGACTTGCCTCCCCTGCCTGTGAGGTCAATAACAGGACAGAGTTTCATGAATTGCTTAAGGAGCCTGTTTCTCCTGTCAGGCCGCTCCATGTGTATTACCAGGAAAAGATCAGCCTGTGCCCTGGCAGAGGAAATCCAGTCCAGCAGCAGACTGCCTCCGGATTTTTTTTCCATGCCCAGCAAGTGCTCCAGCCTCTCCATGGAAGCATCTGCAACCTCCATAACAAGGTCAAGATCCACCTGTGACGGAAGCGGCAATCTCTTCAGGACAGCAAGCCTCTGTTCCCGGAACTCTGCAAAGGAAACAGAGTGCTCTTTAAGGAGCCCGGCAAGCATATTGACTGCCTTGCCACGCCTGTTGTCTCTCAAGGCACTGGCCAGCTTTGCAGCCATATCCGGCATCTTTGCCTTTGGCTGCAGAAAGTCGGGCTCCTGGTATATGACAATCCTGCGTGGGTTGAAAAGGTCCCTGGTCTTCAAGGCCTCCAGGACCAGAGACTCGCTGGTCTCATCTCCATGAAACATGGTAATCTCTTCTTCACGCAAGCCGGGGAAGCGTGCTTCAATGGCCTTGAAGCAAGCGGGTTTCACAGCCTGCCATTCGCCGAACACAAGAATGCATGGAACATCCTGTTTGGCTGACTGGTTCACAGAATGGCTGGCCTGAGAAGCAACCGGCACCTATTCCTCCTGCTTTCCAAGTTCCATGGAACGTCTGGCAGCGGCCCGGACCGCGTCCATCACGCCTGCAGCCATGCCGCTCCTGTGAAGGTGATACAGGCCATGGATAGTAGTGCCACCAGGGCTCGTAACCATGGAAACCAGCTCTTCAGGATGCCGCCCCGTCTCCTGGCACATTCTGGCAGAACCAAGCACGGTCTGTATCGCCAGCTCGGATGCCACCGGCCTGGGAAGCCCCTCTCTTATCCCTGCCTGTATCAGGGATTCGATAAAGAGGAAGCAATACGCCGGCCCACTGCCGCTCAGGCCTGTTACTGCATCCATCAGGGATTCCGGCACCTCTACTGCCTTTCCCACTGCATTGAAAAGCGCGAGCGCGCCTTCCATATCCTGTGAATCTGCCTTGCTTCCTCTGCACAGGGCAGCAGCACCTTCCTGTACCAGTGCAGGAGTGTTGGGCATCACCCTGATTATCCTTCTGTCAGACCCGAGGCCGGATTCAAGACGGGCAATCGTTACACCCGCAGCAATGGATATGACCAGGTGATCAGGAGTAACCGCAGGCCTGAGATATGACAAGACCTGATCCATTACCTGCGGTTTAACAGCCAATAATATAACATCTGCATTGCCTGCTGCCTCACGATTATCTGAAAACACCCTTATTCCATACTGATCATGAAGGTACTTGCGTCTTGCCTCAACAGGTTCAGAGCAGAGCACAGAATCAGCTGGCATAAAGCCCCTGGAGGTAACAGCCTTTATAAGGGCCTCGGCCATCTGGCCACCTCCTATGAAACACAAGGTTCCCAAATTAGATGAAGACATCAACTGATCCTTTTTATTTTTCTGTTATTATGGACATTCTCAATCTGACATGGAACCAGTTACACCGTAACCGGCCAACATTATACTTATCCAGAGATCGGGGTGACCATGACCTTCTGGGCAAGGCCATGGCCCAAGGCCACCCTAGAACCCTTTACGCTTACTATGATAGGGCCGCCCTTGTTCAGCACTTCCACTTCCTGGCCTATGAAAATCCCCATGTCCGCAAGCCTCTTCCTGATCTGCTCTCCACCGTTAAAAAGGCTGACCCTGACCTTTTCTCCAGGGGCCACCATTGGCAAGGGCATGGAACCGCTCTGGCTTTTTCGGCAGTCAGGGCAGATGCCGTATATGGTGCACTTGTCGGAAACAGGCTCAAAACCATGCTCTCTGGCAGTCTCTCTAACCCTGGTATTCAGGTCCTCGTTTTCGAATTCCACTATCTTGCCGCATCTCATGCACAGCAAGTGGTCATGCCTTTCGCCGAGATGCATATGCTCATACCAGGGGCCCTGGCCATTGAGTTGTACTTTCTGGGCCAGGCCGTAGCGGCAGAGGAGATTCAGCACATCTTCTATTTCAGAGGCAGAGACATCCAGGCCGGCCTCAGCCAGTCTTTCCTTGAGATAATCCACAGACAGGTGTCCCTCCAGCCTGAGGAATGCGTCCACTATCTGCATCTTGACAGGAGACAGATCCACACCTGTCTGTCCCAGGAGGCGCAGAAGCTCCCGCTTTTCCTTCTCATGCAGCTTTTCGAAACAGCTCTCGTCATTCTCCAGGGCTTGAATCTCATCCTTCAACTCGCAATTCTCGCACTCCCCGCAAGCCACAGGGCCTGATTTCATCTTCTCAAAAAGCCTCTCGAACACTCACATACCTCTCCCACTATAATTGTTCATGACTTACCACATTCCATTACAGAGATTGTTTTTCATTGTCAATAAGCCTTGACTGATCATGGTAATAGGGTTAGAAAATTTTTCACCTGAATTCTGAAAAACATGGGCATGCCTGGAACATCTGCAGGACTGTTGCAGCTGCAGGTTATTTGCGCCATCATCCTGTACAGTAAAGCCCATTGGAACCTGTGATCAGTTACCTTTCATGAATGAGATGAAATCCGAGCTGGAAATATTCAGAGAATTTCTCAAGAATAAAGGCATGCGCTACACGCCTGAACGCGAAACCATAATAAAAGAAATCTTTGACACCCATGACCATTTTGACGTTGACAGCCTATATATATCCATGCGTCAAAAAGATATTAGGGTATCAAAGGCATCAATATACCGGCTCATCCCTCTGCTCATAGAAGCAAACCTCATTGAGGCCGTCTTTTTTGAAGGCGGTCAGATGTACTATGAACATATTTATGGACATGAGCATCACTGCCATCTGCGCTGCATAAACTGCGGCAGAATCCAGGAATTCGCAGACCCAAGACTCAGGGACATAGAACAGGAACTGGCAGACAGATTTTCATACCAGATCATCAGACACAAACTCGAGGTAACTGGACTGTGCCCGGAATGCCGCAACAGGCAGGATTGATTCCTCCAATCAAAGTTCACCTGAATATCGTGCTGGTAGAACCAGAAATACCTCCCAATACCGGCAATATCGCCAGGCTCTGCGCTGCCACGTCTTCCACACTGCACCTTGTGCATCCTCTTGGCTTCCAAACCGATGACAAGAGCCTGAAACGGGCAGGCCTTGACTACTGGCCTCACGTAAATATCGTACACCACAACAATCTTGAGACATTCCTCGAAAAACACGGGCATAAAAAAATGCTGCTCTATTCAACCAGGGGCAGGAAACCCTATACCACAGCTCCGTATTCAGATGGATGCTTCCTGCTTTTTGGAAAGGAAACGGCAGGTTTACCTGAATGGCTGATAAAAGAGAGAAAGGAGGACAGCTTCTTCATACCCATGTGGGGCAGGACCAGAAGCCTGAATCTCTCCACGGCAGTGGGAATAGTCACATATGATGGTTACCGAAGGCTCACTGCAGACTTCAGGTAACTGTGGGCAACTTCTCAACAAATCTGCAAATTACAGGTTTTTGGACATAGATGGACACAGAAACACCGGGATTTTCTTTGTCTTTTATCTGCGCCCGCCGGTGAGCAGATACATGGGTAAAACCGGAGACAGGGCATCAGGTCTTCTTTTTCTTGAACTTCTTCAGGCACTTTTCACAACAGAAGTAATAGAGCTTGCCTCCTCTGCCGTATACGATGGCCTCTTTTTTGGGCACGTAAACCCCGCATACAGGGTCCTGGACAAGCTCGTCAATGATGGGCGGCTTTGGCGTGGTTGAAGAGCCACCTGGCCCGGTGCCAAAAAAGCGGGAAATAGACTTCTTGATATACAAATAACCAAAGATCAGAAGGGCTATAAACAGAAGAAATTTCAAGGGGCAGTCCTTTCAGGCAGGCCCGGGGCCACATCCCAGGGAATACGCTGTACGCCAGGCCCTCCTGGCTTAAGGGCTTTCAGCATCTCTTTCACTGTCATCCCCCAGGGCTCCACCAGCAGATCAGGGGCTATTTCAGCCCAGGGGACCAGGACAAATGCCCGCTCCCTGGCCCTTGGATGGGGCAAAACCAGCCCTTGCCCCGAAGCAAAATCTTCATGGCCTGCCAAAATCCCCTGCATAAACAGCAGATCCAGGTCCATGGTGCGGTCCATACCTGCAGACCTGTCCCGGCCCATCCTCTTCTCAATATCCAGCAAAATGTCAAGCAACACCTCCGGCTCCATGGCAGTCTTTATACAGCATACGGCATTGATAAACAGATTGTCGGATTCCATGTCCACAGGCTCTGTCTCATAGAAGCTGGAGATATCGGTAAGGTTTATGCCGCGCACACAGGAAAGCCTGCCTATGGCCTCGAAACAGTTGGCAATCCTGTCTCCAAGGTTTGAACCTATGGCTATAAATGACTGCCTGACCTTTAGCCTGGCACGGGACATATCACAGTATGCCGCTAAGCCTTTCCACTACTTCCTGCATTCTGTCCTCTGAGACAGTAAGAGCCATGCGGACAAAGCCCTCTCCAGGCTCTCCAAAACCATTTCCGGGAGTACAAACTATCCCGGCCTTTTCAAGCAGCAATGTGCTGAAAGAACTGGAAGTGAACCCTTCTGGAACCTTTATCCATACATAAAAGGTGGCCCTGGGCATAGCTGCATCCAGGCCAAGAGACCTCAGACCTTTCACCAGCACATCTCTCCTGCCCTGATAGATGGCCTGCATCTCCTTCACAAAGGACTGATCGCTCTCAAGGGCCACTATGGATGCATCTTCCACTGCCTCGAACTGGCCTGAATCAAGATTGGATTTAACCTGCTTTAATGCCCCTACAAGCTCTGGATTTCCGACAGCAAATCCCATACGCCAGCCGGTCATATTATAGGTCTTGGACATGGAGTGAAATTCGATGCCGACATCCATGGCTCCGGGTGTCTCCAGAAAACTCGGGGCATTGTAACCATCAAAACACATCTCACTGTAGGCAGCGTCATGGCATACTATTATGTTGTATTCCCTGGCAAAATCCACTACCTGCCTGAAAAATTCACTGGTTGCGCAGGCCGCGGTAGGATTATTGGGATAGTTCAGCCAGATTATCTTGGCCTTTTCCGCAACATCTCCTGGTATGGAAGATATATCAGGCAGAAACTCATTCTCTTCCAGCAATGGCAGAAAATATGAAATTCCACCGCAAAACAGGGTGCCTATGTGATAAACCGGATATCCCGGCGAGGGAACCAGCACCACGTCTTCAGACTCCACAAACGCAATGGGGAAATGGCCGATGGCCTCCTTTGAGCCAATGCATGCACATACCTGGGTTTCAGGGTCCAGGTCAAGGCCAAACCTGCGCCTGCAGAAACCCACGGCTGCCTTCCTGAATGCAAGACTACCCTGGGAAGAAGGATACCTGTGGTTCTTGGGATTCCTTATAGCCTTGGCCATGGCATCTACCACAAAATCAGGAGTGGGAAGATCAGGATCCCCTATGCCAAGGTCTATAACGTCCACACCCTTTGCCTGTATCTCTGACTTTTTCCTGTCAAGCTCTACAAACAGGTATGGCGGAAGCCTCTTTATTCTCTCAGTTTTAGAAAAGTTCATATGCATAATACCTTCTGGTTTTCCTTCCTGCGTATCTGCTCACAGGGAACCGCATCTACCGCGTTGCCGGACGCCTGAAGTACAGGAAGTACGCCTGCACGTCCTCCGCCTTGTATCTGCAGCACCCTGTAAGCAGATACAGGAGAATTTACACGGACTTATTGAGAAGTTACCTTCCTGCCGGATACTGATATCATACGACAGGATTTACCAGCCTGCCTATGCCCTCTATCTCCACAATTACTTCGTCACCGGAAACAATCTTTCCAACACCATAAGGCGTGCCTGTAGAAATTACATCTCCTGGCTCCAGGGTCATAATATGAGAGATGAAACTCACCAGTTCCGGGACTTTATGAATGAGATTTGACGTATTGGAATCCTGGCGTTTCTTCCCGTTGACAAAGGAACGGATTGGAAGGGAAGCAGGGTCCAGATCCGTTTCTATGAATGGCCCCAGAGGGCAAAAGGTATCAAAGGACTTGGACCTGGTAAACTGAATATCCTTTTTCTGGAGATCCCTGGCAGTCACATCATTCACGCATGTAAATCCAAGTATGTGATCGTAGGCCTCTTCCGCCTGCACCCTGGAAGCACGCCTGCCAATAACCACCGCAAGCTCTGCCTCGTATTCCACATGTTTGCTCATGTCAGGCAGCAGGATGGCATCACCTTGGCCGATCACAGAAGAAGGCGGCTTCAGGAAGATAAGCGGCTCTTCCGGCAGAGGCATGCCTATTTCTCTGGCGTGGTCTACATAGTTCAAGCCCACTGCAACTATCTTGGTAGGCTCACATGGAGGCAGAAGCTTGACCTTCTCAAGGGGATGTTCTTCTCCAATAACCTTCAGGCCTTCTGATGGAGAAAAATCTACTTCTACTACCATCCCGCCTTCTTCTATCCCGAAGGCAGGTGCGCCATCCACTGGCCTCTCAAACCTTGTGAATTTCATGAAAGTCCTAACACATCCTGCATGTTGTAAAATCCAGCAGGCCTGTCTGCCACCCAGATGGCGGCCCTTACCGCTCCCTTGGCAAAGGTGTCACGGCTGGATGCCTTGTGGGTAATCTCCACCCTTTCTCCTATGCCGCCGAAGAGGACAGTATGCTCACCTACAATGTCACCTGCACGCACGGTCTGAATACCGATCTCCTGACTGGAACGCTCTCCTATGAGCCCATGCCTCTCATAAACGGCAACCTTGTCGAAATCCCTGCCAAGGGCGCTGGCCACGACCCTGCCGAGCTGAAGCGCTGTGCCGCTGGGAGCATCTCTCTTCATCCTGTGATGGGCCTCTACTATCTCAACGTCATAATCATCGCCCAGCACCTTTGCGGCTGTCTCCAGCAGTTTATAAAGCAGGTTCACGCCTACACTCATATTGGGAGCAAGCACGCACGGAAAACTGGAAGCAAGCTGTTCTATCCTGTCGTATTCCTCGCTGGAGAATCCGGTTGTGCCAATCACCATGGCCTTGCCCTTTTCCGCAGCTTTCCGGGCATGTTTTACAGTGGCTTCATGAAAGGTAAAATCTATTATCACGTCGCCCGAGTCTATCACCTTGTCAAGTGAATCAGCGATGGGAACGCCTATGGTCCCAACACCTGCCACCTCGCCGGCATCCCTGCCGACAGCATCACTATCAGGCCTCTCGAAAGCACCTGCAAGCTCGATGCCCTCGGTGCCATGTATCATACTGATTATGCGGCCGCCCATCCGGCCGCCAGCTCCTGCTACTATCGCCTTAACCATGTGTCTTTCTTCCCTCCTGTGGGAGAATATTTTATTTCTCTACTTCAAAAGTTTCAGGTCTGTCAGGACCTGCATGAGCCTTTCCTGATTTGCATCGCTCATGGGAGCAAGTGGAAGCCTGACCTCATCAGAGGCTATCCTGCCCATGGCTGCCAGGGCCGTTTTGGCCGGCACGGGATTTGTCTCGAAAAACATGGACCCAAACAGCGGAAACAGCTTCTGGTTCAACTTTCTGGCCTTTTCGAGATTACCATCAAAAAAGGCGTTCATCATCGTGGCCATCTCTTTAGGCATGATATTGGATGCAACCGAGATAACCCCCTTCCCACCGACTGCCATGGTGGGAAAAGCAGTAAAATCGTCACCTGAAAGCAGGATAAAGTTCCTGGGACATAGGCGAATAACGTCCGTCACCTGCCTCAAATTCCCTGTTGCCTCCTTGATGCCGATAACGTAACGGTTCTTTGCGCAACGCGCCACGGTCTGAGGCAGCATGTTCACACTTGTCCTGCCAGGCACATTGTAGAGAATCATGGGGAACTTGCATTCCTTGGCAACAGTCATAAAGTGCTGGTACAGGCCTTCCTGGCTCGGCTTATTGTAATAAGGAGTAATGATCAACGCAGCGTCTGCACCTGCCTTTTTAGCGTGATGGGTGAGCATTACGGTCTCGGAAGTGGAATTGGAGCCAGTTCCCGCAATCACAGGCACCCTGCCGTTTACAGTCTCTACAGTAAGCTCCACCACCCTCATATGTTCCTCATGGCTCATGGTTGCCGACTCCCCTGTGGTGCCACAGGGCACAATACAGTGGGTGCCGGACTTTATCTGCCACTCTATGAGCTGCTTAAGGCCATCTTCGTCGATCTTACCATCCTTGAACGGGGTAACTATGGCAACTATCGCGCCTTTTATCTCTCCCTTGGAGGCATTTCCAGCCCCTTTCTTCTTGTCACCCTTGGTTCGGCATGCCATCTTACAAAACCTCCCTGTGTATAGTTTCTATGAAAATTTCCGCAGTACCAGCCTAAACCAATCCTGCAGTAAATCTAGTGTAATCAAAAGAAAAGATATAATCCCGGATAATCAAAATCCTTGAAAGACATTTATCAAAAAGCAGTGGTGAGAATAATTCACTCCAAGCCTGAAATCAAATTTTTATCGAGGGCCTGAACATGAACTCCTCAAAAGCTGCAACGGGCCTTTCTCCAAGGCATCTATCCGCTGGTTTGCAGCTGCTTCTTTACCCGTTCCCTGACATTTCGGGTAGTAGAGCAAACCCTCCCTGTCCGCGGCGTTCAGGATGCGGTAGGCGTAGATTTTGGGCTGGGCATCCAGGCGGGGCGGGAAAATTGATTACTCATCAGTAGTGGCTCCAGCTCAATTGTCCAGACAGTGTAGGGTCAGGTCACACGCCAGACGATCGATCAACGCCACGCCATACTCAGCCCTGTCCTGCCCTTGCTGTTCAAACTCGACAATATGATGCCCAATTCGCCAGTAGGTCTGCACCAGAATGGTATTGACGGACTTCGCCGCCTGCCTGCGGCCCTCTGCCAGCAACTCGCCAATCTGCGCTTTCAGCGCGTTGTAATGATTCGAGGCGGATGCGTCGGGCATGATTACTCCATGGGCTTGATCTTTGATTCGAGAAATCAATTTCTTCCTGCGTTAGCCCGTATCGCTTTTTGAAACAACATGCTTATCCATTATTGTTTCTTTATTGTTTCTTCCAACCTATGGCAACATCACAAGGCTTGGGGTTACAGGGCTAACATATCTGATACGCCTCTTGTAAGCTCAAGTGCCTTGATGGCAAGCTCTTTCTTCAGCAAGCCGGTCCCACAACTCGGGGTTATAAGACAGTTCTGCCGTATAAGATCGATGTCTTCAGAGAGTGCTGATGCCTGTTTCTGCCATAAACTGTAAAGAGAGTCCACAGTTGCCCTTTCGAGGTCCTGTTCGTTTAGCGTAGGCACTATCCCCCAGGCGATTATCCCTCCCTTATCCATAAAATCCAGCAATCTGTCCCTGAAGAGCAGGATCTTGTCAAAATATCCATATGCATCGAAACTCAAAATATCCAGACCTGTATCCAGCACCAGGGACCAATCGGTATTGGCACAAACATGAATGCCCCCAATGCCTCCTGCAGCCTTTATGGCATCCAGGGCCTCTTTGATATCTGAAACAGCATCCTCCCTGGTGATACCCACCATGGCCGAAGATCCAAAACCAGAAAGGGCCGGTTCATCCAGAAAGCAGATTACATTGGGGCATAACTTCTTCATCCTCTCTACCTGATATCTGGCCTTCATGGCAATCGCCTTTGTAACCGCCTCCCTGAGCATTGGGTTGAAACAGGCCATTTTCCCTTCCGAATCCTTGATGCCGGTGAGCATGGTAAACGGGCCTGTCACCTGACCCTTAAGAGCAACTGGCTGATAATCAAGCCTGGATACCGCATTAAGAAAACTTTCAAATCCCTTGGCAGTCTCTTCTGAAAATGCGAATATCGACCCCTCAAGAGGGGCGTCAGCCTCTGTAACTGCAAGATACTGCTCAAAAAATGACAGCACCTCTGTATCAAAATCAGGTGAGGAAGTATCAAAATAGACCGAGTCATCCCTTTCGCGTATTCCAGGAAGTCCTTCAGAAAACTGCGTGAGCAGCCTCTCTTTTGGATAACAGGGAAGTTGAGGCCAGAGAGGTATTTCCCTCATATATTTTAATATAAGAGCCGTTGCCTCGTTATGATCTCTCACTGGAAGGCTGCCAATCAATGTTGGCAGGCAGTTGGGCTTAAAATTCATAGTATTATATTCCTGTAAATTATTTTACAAGTTACGAGCATTAAAGTTCGATCTCTTTATCAATTCATCCAGACGGGCATTGATATCCAAAATGTGCTGCTTCATTCAGGTACCGGGACCTTCGCATGGAGGTTCCTGCTTATCAAGATGAGTGTAACTGATTCCAAATTGCTCCAGATGGAAATCAGGCCTTGGCTCAATGATTATCTCCTTGCCAAACTGTTTTTCCAGCATCTCGATAAAGGCCGACTCCTCCTTCAAAAGCATTTCACCTATAGCAGGATGAACATTGACCTGTATGGCATCTGTGAGATACGATCCCGCATCTCTGCTTATCTTGCGGAATATCTCGTAACATACAGTACGCCTGGATTTGAGGCTGCCTGCGCCTTCACAGTAAAAACAGCGCTCGGTAAGCAGGCGGTGAAGGCTCTCCCGGTTCCTCTTCCTGGTCATCTGGATGAGGCCAAGCTCCGACATCCTCAGGATGTTTGTCTTGCACTTGTCTCTCCTGAGGGCATCCTTCAAGGTCCTGAACACCTCTTCCCTGCTGGCAGAATCCGCCATATCTATAAAATCGATTATGATGAGCCCACCGATATTCCTAAGCCTGAGCTGGTAGGCTATTTCCTTGGCCGCTTCTATATTGGTCTTGAGAATCGTGTCTTCCAGATGCCTCTTGCCAACAAACTTGCCTGTATTTACATCAACGGCAGTAAGGGCCTCGGTACTCTCAATAACAATGTACCCGCCTGACTTGAGCCATACTTTTTTGCCAAGGGAACGTGACATCTCTATCTCTACGCCATAGGCATCAAAGATAGGCTGAGACTCCTCATAAAGCTCGAGCCTGGGACGAAGCTCGAATGCAAACGTATCAATAAAATGGAGTATCCTGTCGTAGGCCTGCCTGGAATCCACCACCAGCCTTTCAACGTCTCCGTTAAAAAGGTCACGCACTGCCCTCAGGGTGATATCCAGGTCTTCGTAGACCAGGCTGGGAATGGGCAGGTTGGCGGCCTGCTGCTGGATGTTCTTCCACAGCCTGAGAAGGAAATCCATCTCGGCCTTCAGGTGTTCCTTCTTGATGCCCTCGCTGGCTGTCCTGGCGATGAAGCCTGTGCCCGCCGGCCTCAGATCCTCGATCAGCTCCTTGAGCCTGCTCCTTTCCGCCTCGTCCTCGATGCGCCTGGATATGCCCACGTGGTTCATGGTAGGCATGAGGACGAGGTGCCTGCCTGGCAGAGAGATATGAGAGGTGACCCTGGCGCCCTTGCTCCCCACCGGCTCTTTTGTAACCTGGACCAGTATCTCCTGCCTCTCGTGAAGCAGGTCCTCAATCCTGAACGGTGGTGGCACGTAGTGAAGGTCAGGCTGGGTCTCGTCCTCACGATCACACATGAACTCTTCAGGCACCTCAACAGAATCTGTACGGCCGAGCATAAGCTCAAATTCCGAGAGGTGGTCGTAAACATCAGTAACGTAAAGAAATGCCGTGCGGTCAAGGCCGATATCCACGAATGCAGCCTGCATGCCGGGCAGCACCCGCACTACCCTGCCCTTGTAAATATTTCCCACATGCCCTGGCCGGGTAGCCCGCTCCACGTGGAATTCCACTGCGCTGCCGTTTTCCAGCAGGGCCACCCTGGTCTCCCAGGGGGCAACATTTATTATCAACTCTGATCCCATGACCACTAAAGAATAAAGCGTGATTTGACAAAGTACAAGTGGAGTTGTATGGAGTTTTGGAGGTAGGTCTGCAGATTTGCAAAAAACTTTCAGGGAAACCGAGGCCCGCACATGAATATTCTCAACCTGTATTATTCATCTACCGGCAACACCATAAAGGTCGCAGAGAAGATATCCCGGACTCTTGAAGATCTTGGTCACCAGGTTGACGACGTGCAGGTTTCCAGGGAGACCGAGGTTGACGTTCTGGCATACGACAGGGTCTTCACAGGCTCAGGAGTATATACCTGGCTGCCGGGCAGGCCCATGCAACGCCTCATAGAAAGGCTGCGGGAAGGATACGCAGGTAAGGGCCTGATAAAGCCTGGAGCCCCCCGAATAGGCAAGGGTGCCATAATCTACTGCACCTACGGGGGAGCACACACCGGCGTGAACGAGGCCATCCCTGCAGTAAAATACATGGGGCAGCTCTTTGATCACCTTGGGTTCGATATCCTGGACGAGTGGTACGTGGTCGGGGAATACAATCCTGCGAGGATGCGCAACATGAGCACTGAAGGCAGGCTTGGGGATATAAGTGGAAGGCCTGATGCCCATGACCTGGCAGAGGTAGAGCAGAAGGTCAGGGGAATCATGCTGGCCTGAGGCTGGCAGGCAGGCGCTTTACTGAATCCAGCACCCTTTTCTCATCTATTGTCTTTAATTCCCCCTTTTCCATGAGGAGCCTTCCTGCCACCATCACGTCTGAAACATCGGCACCCCTGGCTGCATACACAACTTGTGACACGCAATTATAGCAGGGCCTGAGGGAAGGCCTGTCCAGGGCCAGAACGACGATATCCGCCTGGTTTCCTGGCGCAAGGCGGCCCAGGTCACTACGTCCCAGGGCCTCTGCCGCCCTGGTGGTAGCCATTGCCAGCACCCTGCTGGCTGAGACCAGGGAAGGGTCCTGCAGTACGCCCTTGGGCAGCTTTGCAGCAGTGTCCATCTCGCAGAACATGTCCAGATCGTTGTTGCTGGCAGCCCCGTCAGTGCCCAGGGCCACCCTGACCCCTGCATCCAGCAGGCTGGAAACCGGGGCTATTCCCGATCCAAGCTTCAGGTTACTCTCAGGACAGTGCACAACGCTGACGCCACGCTCAGCCAACAGCTCGATATCGCGTTCATTGAGCCAGACGCAATGGACTGCCAGCAAATGCCCGCCAAGGATCCCCAGGGAATCCAGGTATTCCACTGGAGAAAGCCCGTGCATACCCTTTATTTCATCCACCTCCCACCTGGTCTCTGACACATGCGTCACCATGAGCAGGCCCTTTTCCATGGCAAGCTCAAGGGCCTTGCGCATGAGCTTGGAACTGCATGTATAAGGCGTGTGCGGGTCCACGGTGACAGTAATCCTGGTATTGTCCCTCCACCTTTCAGCCATCATGGCTGTCTCCTCTATGGCCTCATAGCCTGATGAAAAGGAAGGAGACGGGAAATCAAATATTCCCTCACCCAGCCATGCCCTCATGCCAGCCCTGTCCACCACCCTTGCTATGCTCTCCTCGAACAGGTACATGTCAGCAAAGCTCGTGGTGCCTGAGCGTATCATCTCGGCACAGGCCAGCTCGGTGCCAAGGGCCACCATGTCCGGGGTGAGCCTTGCCTCAACAGGAAAGATATAGTCTTCCAGCCAGGTCTTCAGGGGCAGGTCGTCCGCCATGCCCCTGAACAGCACCATGGGGACATGGGTATGCATGTTGATCAATCCCGGCATTACAAGGCCTGACGGCCGCACGAGTTCCGGCAGGCCAGGATATTTTTCCCTTATGGCGGCACATGGTCCAACATCTGCTATCCTGTCCCCGGTTACCGCCACTGCCCCATCCTTTATCACATCGTCATGCGGGCCAGGCAGTATGTATTCCCCAGATATGATCATCCCTGTGCTATTCTTCATCCTGGTACTCCATCAACAGGCCCTCTATAAGCTTTGCCAGGGCCTTCTCCGACTTTTCTGCCTGGGCAACAACATCCTCTATCAATATGGGCTGAAAATTATCAGGATCATTGAGATTGGCGATGACAGATATGCCCAGGACCTCCATGCCGGCATGCCTGGCAACTATTACCTCTGGCACCAGTGACATGGCCACTGCATCCGCCCCGACGAGCCTTAGAAACCTGGTTTCTGCAGGCGTCTCAAGGCTCGGGCCCGGCACGCAAACGAACACGCCCTCCCTGGTGACAATGCCCAGGCCAGCGCCTACACCGCGGGCCATGTCCCTTAGCTCCTGGCTGTAGGCATCCGAAAGATCGGGAAATCTGGGGCCCCAGCTATCTATGTTTTCACCCCTCAGGGGATTTTCAGGTATAAAGTTTATATGATCCCTGATGAGCATAAGG
>JALWYO010000034.1 GCA_026992735.1 Deltaproteobacteria bacterium | reverse complement strand
GAAAAGTTATTGCATTACCAGCTACTGAAATTGTTTCTGAAAATGATTTCTTTGATTATGAAGCTAAATACCAAGGAAAATCTAAAGAAATTACACCTGCACGTATTTCTGAAAAACAGCATCATAGGTGCTGGAAAAAAATAAAAAAATCAATTGAAGGGAGATTCAAAAATGGGCAAGGATACGAAGATTGAAAGCCTTATGACAGAACAGCGAGTTTTCCGCCCTTCACGTAAAGCACAGATGACAGCACACGTGAAGAGCATGAAGGAATACAGGGAACATTACAAGAAATCCATGGAAGACCCAGCTGGATTCTGGGGCCAAAGGGCTGAAGAACTGATTTCCTGGAGTAGAAAGTGGAGAACAGTAGTCAGGGCGGATTTTCATAAACCCAAGATAGAGTGGTTCATCGGCGGCCAGTTGAATGCTTCTTATAACTGCCTTGACAGGCATCTTGAGGACGGAAGGCGTAACAAGGCTGCCATAATATGGCAGGGAGAGCCCGACGAAGAGGTAAAGGTATATACATATCAGATGCTCCATACCGAAGTGTGCCGTTTCGCAAACGTGCTGAAAAAGCACGGCGTGGAAAAGGGCGACAGGGTTTCAATATATCTCCCGATGATTCCAGAGCTGCCCATTGCCATGCTGGCATGTGCCCGTCTTGGTGCCATGCACAGCGTGGTCTTTGCAGGTTTCAGCGCATCCAGCCTTCAGAACAGGATTAACGACTGCAAGGCAAAGGTGCTCATTACCTCTGATGCAGTAATCAGGGCCGGCAAGACCATCCCTTTGAAGCCCAATGCAGACGAGGCCCTCAAGGACTGTCCATCTGTGGAAAGCTGCATAGTGGTGCAAAGGGCAGGAAATGAAATAAATATGCAGGAAGGCCGGGACTTGTGGTGGCATGAAGAGATATCCGCCAGTGACATTACTGATAAGTGTGATCCAGAACCAATGAACGCAGAGGACATCCTGTTCATCCTCTATACCAGCGGTAGCACAGGCAAACCCAAGGGCGTAATCCATACCACAGGCGGTTACCTTACCTATGCAGCCCACACCACCCAGTGGGTCTTCGATATGAAAGACGAAGATGTGTACTGGTGTACTGCTGATATCGGCTGGATAACGGGCCATACTTACATTCTCTATGGTCCTCTTGCCCTTGGGGCAACCTCTCTCATGTTTGAAGGCGTTCCAACCTATCCCGGTCCAGACAGGTTCTGGCAGATCGTGGAAAAGTTCAAGGTAAACACTTTCTATACTGCTCCTACTGTCATAAGGGCACTGATGAGAGAAGGTTCTGAGTGGACAAAGAAACACGACCTATCCAGTCTCAAGCTTCTTGGCACAGTGGGTGAGCCCATCAATCCCGAGGCATGGATGTGGTACTATGAAAATATAGGCAAGGGGAAACTGCCCATAGTTGATACCTGGTGGCAGACCGAGACTGGTGGCATCCTTATCTCTCCGTTGCCGTTTGCCACGCCTTTGAAGCCGGGCTCTGCTACACTTCCATTGCCTGGAATAGATGCTGATATTCTTAGGGAAGATGGAAGCAGCGCGTCTGTAAATGAGGGCGGTCACCTTGTAATCAAGAAACCTTGGCCAGGAATGCTCAGGGGGGTTTTTGGCGATCCCGAAAGGTTCAGAACTACCTATTTCGAGAGATTTCCGGGAGTTTATGATGCTGGTGACGGTGCCAGGCGTGATGAAGACGGTTATTTCTGGATTATGGGCCGCCTGGATGATGTCATCAATGTTTCAGGCCACCGCATGGGAACTGCAGAGATAGAGTCGGCCCTCGTGGCGCACCCGGCAGTCGCCGAGGCAGCAGTGGTTGGCATGCCTCATCCAATAAAGGGCCAGGCCATCTACGCCTATGTCACCCTGAAGGCAGGCGTCAAGGAGAGCGACGATCTCATCAAGGAACTCAGGACCCATGTCAGGAAGGAGATCGGTCCCATTGCATCTCCGGAGGTCATCCAGTTTGCACCTGGCCTGCCCAAGACCAGGAGCGGAAAGATCATGCGCCGTATCCTCAGGAAGATCGCTGCAGGAGATACCAAGGACTTTGGTGATACCTCCACCCTTGCAGATCCATCGGTGGTAGATGATCTTATCACTGGAAGTAAAGCAGTTCTCAAGAAATAACGGCGGGCTGTTTCCATTATTTCTTATCCAGTTACAAGCAGTTTATATAATAATTTACATGTTCAGGCCCCGGGCTTCCGGGGCCTTTG
Organism: Deltaproteobacteria bacterium; assembly: GCA_026992735.1. Taxonomy (GTDB): domain Bacteria; phylum Desulfobacterota; class Dissulfuribacteria; order Dissulfuribacterales; family QOAL01; genus QOAL01. Next base: position 20,120 of record JALWYO010000034.1, on the reverse strand, counting down.
AGGTTAATTTATGCGCCAGCAAGACAAGAGCGACGTGCATTCTGTCACTCCTGAAGTGGTGATAGAATTTCTCAAGAAGACCCTTCCGTTCAATGAGCTTGATGACAAGACCTTACAGGAACTGGCCCTTGAGCTAAAGCTGGATTTTTTTCCAAAGGGGACGGTGATTTTCCGTCAGGACGAGACGGAGGTGGAATACCTTTATATCATCCAGAAGGGTGGCGTAAAGATATATCTTAAAGATGAAGAGGGCATGGTTACCCTCAAGGATTTCCGTGGAGAGGGTTCGTATATTGGCGCCCTTCCCATAATTCAGAAGACGAGGGCAAATCTTAATGTGGAAACAGTGGAAGATACATTCTGTTTCCTCTTGAAAAAAGAAACCTTTCTAAATCTTATTCAGTCCAATTCCAGGTTTGCCCAATACTATCTAAAGAGTTTTTCTGAAAAATTTCTCAGAACTGCATATGCAGAGCTCAGGCAGCACAGGGTGGCCCCTAAAACCGAGGGGACCTTGTATCTGTTCAGCGTACAGGTGGGAGATCTGGTAAAGAGTGACCCCAAAACAGTTCCAACCTCAGCAACTTTGCAGAGCGCTGCAGCAAAGATGGCAAAATATCACATAGGTTCACTGCTGGTTACTGATGAAAAGGGAGACGTGGTTGGTATCGTAACCGACAAGGATCTCAGGACAAAGGTGGTGGCCCAGGGCAGGTCCATTACAGAACCGGTTGGCAGTATCATGGTAAGCCCCGTGGAGAAAATCGGCAGTCACAAGGTCTGTTTTGATGCATTGCTCATGATGATGAGCAAAAAGATACATCATCTGGCAGTAGAGAGGCAGAACAAGATAATAGGGGTCATAACCTCCCATGATATAATGGTTCTGCAGGGCAGTTCACCTCTCTACCTGTTCAGGGAGATTGTGAGCCAGCGGAAGATAGAAGGGCTTTATTCCCTGTCCCAGAAGGTACCCCTCGTTGTCAGAACACTTATAGAAGAGGGAGCCAAGCCCAATAATATTACCAGGATGATTACCATCCTCAATGATCATATACTTGACAGACTGCTAACCTTGATGCAGGAGCACCTTGGAACGCCTCCCGTGCCGTTTTGCTGGCTTCTCATGGGAAGCGAGGGAAGGAAGGAGCAGACCTTCAGGACAGACCAGGACAATGCCTTGATGTATCGGAATCCTGAGACAGAGGCTGAAAAAAGGGCGGCAGAGGAATATTTCAGTGCATTCGGGCAGGAGGCGATAGAACACCTGGTTAAATGTGGATATCCACGGTGCCCAGGGGACATTATGGCATCCAATCCCAAGTGGTGCCAGCCCTACTCCGTATGGCAGAACTATTTTGATGACTGGGTTCTCAGGCCTGAACCAAAGCAGGTTCTGCATGCCACCATATTTTTTGATTTCAGGCCAGGCTATGGGAAGCTTGACATGGGTTATGATCTTAGGGAACATCTGAACAGGATGACCCAGAGACAGGAGATATTCCTGCTTCACCTGGCAAAGGACTGCCTGGAAAGCAGGCCTCCCCTCAGTTTTTTCAAGAATTTCATCGTAGAAAAGGACGGAGAGCATAAGAACCGCCTTGATATCAAGACCAGGGGGCTGGTGCCATTTGTAGATTTTGCAAGGCTCATGTCATTGAAGTACGGCATCAAGGAAACCAACACCCTGGGCAGGCTGGAGCTTCTGTACCAGAATGAGCACATTTCAAGGGAGCTATATGTGGAGACCGTGGAGGCTTATGAGTTCCAGATGCAGCTGCGGTTTGTACACCAGCTTGAGATGATGGAGGCTGGCAAACAACCTGACAACTATATTAATCCAAGAGAGCTGTCCGACCTTGAAAAACAGACTCTCAAGGAGGCGTTTGTCGTGATCAGCAGGCTCCAGTCCATAATAAAAGACGTATTTCCAATGATATAATTTGGTGTTGTACATTGGAACAGGACCTGAAGAGATATTGTTGGAATATCAAATCTATGATCCCGGATTATGCACTTCAAATGCCTGAAAAAAGTAATTTCTTTGAATTGCTGCTTGGCAAACTTGCGGGCTGCATAATCCGGGATGATAACCCGCTGCTACCGGATGTCCTTATGCAGCGGCATCCCGCCCTGTTTCATGGCGTTATTCCGGTTCATTAACAGCCGTGCCTCTCATAGATAAAATCACAAGCCTGTGGCGCAAGAGCCATCCTGTAATCCAGGAGAACCATGCATATTTCCGCGAGTTTGACCAGGCCAGAAAGCTGGAAGAATATGACTTCGTGGTCTTTGATACGGAACTTACCGGCCTGAATTCCAAGAAGGACGAGATAGTCTCCATTGGGGCGGTAAAGGTCAAGGGGCTTCAGATACACATGTCACAAAATTTCTATGTCTTTGTAAAGCCGAGGGGTGAGCTGCCAAAAGACAGCACCTTGATCCACCGCATTACCCCTGAACAGATAGAAAACGCCCCGCCTCTTGAGTCTGTCCTTAAGGATTTCGTTAGATTCTGCAATGGCGGGCTGATTGTGGGGCACTATATCGATCTTGACATGGGATTTATCAACAAGGCAACCAGGGCTGAGCTGGGCGGCATTATGGCAAATCCATGTATAGATACCCTCAGGCTTGCACAGGTTTACAGGGAGGAGCAGTGGGGCAATTATTATGACCAGTTCAACTACAACATATCTTTCAACCTGGGAGACCTGGCAAGGGAATATAACCTGCCTTTGATGAAAGAGCACGATGCTCTCCAGGATGCCATACAGACTGCATATCTATTCCTGTTCCTGGTGAGAAAGCTGAAGAAGGGAGGGATAACTACCCTGAAAGATCTTTACATGGCAGGGCGAAGCTGGCGCTGGCTCTTCTGATGTTTATCAATAGGACCGGTTCGTCTCATTCCTGGTCACCTGCCATGGCAGCTCTATATTTGCTATGCGCAGCGGTGTGTCCAGGCCGATGAGTATCTTTTGATCCCTGTTGTAGATATCATGCAGAAAGTTTATTCCCCCGTCTTTCCTGGTGGTGACTGTCCAGTAGAGTATGAGAATGGGCATGGGGTGCTCAAGGTGGATGGTTGTCGTCTCTCCAGAGTTGATGATTTCCTGGATTTTATCCCTGTTCCATTTCTTTGAGCCCTTGAACAGGATATCTGCCAGCTCCATGGGTTTTTCAACCCTTATGCAGCCGTGACTGAACGCTCTCATGGACCTGGAAAAAAGGCTCTTGGCCGGGGTGTCATGCAGGAATACGAAGTGCTTGTTGGGGAATATGAATTTTATCCTGCCCAAGGCGTTTTTAGGCCCGGGTTTCTGCCGTATTATGTATGGAAATCTCCTGGGATTTACCTTGGCCCAGTTTATGGACCTGGGATTTATGACACGTCCCTTGCTGTCAACTATTTCAAGGTTCTGCTTTTTGAGATAAGACAGGTCTCTCTTTATTTTGGGTATGGTTTCTTTTGCAAGTATGCCTGGCGGCACCACCCAGTACGGGTTGGCCACAACATATTGGATGGTTGCTCTGAAGCAAGGTGTCTTCCAGAAAGGTTTGCCCACCATGACCTTTGACTGCCACTGGCGCTTGCCGTTTTTCACAAAATATAGTTTGAAGCCGGCAATGTTGACTATCAGGAATTCCGGCTCCAGGTCATGAAGTATCCACCTGGCCCTCTCAAGGTTCACCCGTATGGTATCTACCCTCTTTGATGCAGGGATGTTGAGTTCCCTGAGGGTGTTTTTGCCAACTGCGCCATCGGCATCCAGGGCATGCTGTTCCTGAAACTGTTTAACTATTTCTGATAGAGCGCTGTCAAAGACCTGGGTAGCATTGCCGCCTGCCTTCAAACTGGCCCGGTATCCTTCTGCAGCAAGTCGTTTTCTCAGCAATAAAACCCTTGGGCCCCTGGAGCCTTCTTTCAGGACTTTGCCGTTTGGAATTACTGGCCATGGATGGGCTGCCATTGCACGGTATCTTTGAAGATTTTCCTTGAGTATTGAATAATATGGATATTGTGGCCTGAGCTTGTCCAGGTTTTCCTGGATATTACCGCTTTTTATTACGTTTTTTAAGTAGACTACAGGGTCCAGCTTGTGGATATTTCTCTTGAAGTTCCAGTCAGGGTCCAGGCTTTCCGGGTTGACCTTGCCGTAATACAGGTGATAGCTGAGCCTGAGCAGTGCGTCTGTGAGCAGCATATCAAGATCTGCCACAGCAGCCGGATCATCCGGGCCATTACGGAGCTGTTTGCGAAGGGCGGTAATGGCCTGGTAGTGGTAATCCTGCAGCATAAGGCCGTCATCACGGGCGCTCTCTATGGCCTGGATCATCCTGGCGATGGCCTTGCTGTTTGTCCATGCAGGTCTATAATCCCGGTCCCTGTAAAATGCCGGTATGATCCTGTGAGAGGCAACGCATGTGGAACAGACAGGAATATGCCTGAATTGCTCCAGGTATTCGCATTTACGGAGTATCTGCTGAGAGACAGGGCTTCTTGGCTCCTGGGCATGGACAATGACCGGCACAAAACCTGCCAGTACAATCAGTACAAGGATTATTAATGGTGGATTGTTTTTCAGCAAGGGGAAGGCCTGGTCAGATTCCTGCATGTTTGAAGTATTCGATTGCACTCTTGGCGTTCACTATTCTTGACTTGTATAGATAGCTCCTGTCATTACCGAATATGAACAGGCAGCTTCCATTCTTGATGGTATCGATGACCGGACGGGCGATATTTCTTGGCAGGGCAGGGCAGCCAAGGCTTCTGCCAAGACGTCCGTATTTTTTGATAAAGGAATTTGAAACATAGTCTGCGCCATGAATGACGATTCGCCTTTGTTGCGCCTTGTCATTTATTCCAGGCTCTATTCCATGGATATTAAGTGAATAGCCATGCTTGTTGGAATAGGGTTCCCCGGTGATGAAGAATCCGAGGCAGCTCTTATACGAACCGGGACGGTTCGAAAAGCTGCAGGCAAAGCGTTCTCCAGAGTTTCTTCCATGGGCAACCAGGCTCTTGAACAGCAGTTTTTTCTTTTTCAGGTCGAGTACGAAAAAACGCTTTTCATTAGAGGGTTTTCTGTAGTCAATGAAGACCAATAGGCCGTCTTTTTTTATCAGGCCCCTTCTTTTGAGATTCAGATAGCCTATAAGACAGGTTTCCAATGTGGCAAGATCGGTATATTTATAGAGTCCGCTTTTCTGGAATATGCTTTGGGAATACCTGTGGAAATCTTTTTCAGTAAACTCGCGGGTTTTATATGTGTTATAACGGTTGGATGCCTTGAAGGTTATGGCAGAGGTCTGGCTGGTATTGAAACCGGCCATTGTTATTATGGCAAAGAAAAGACCCGAGACCATCATCCTGAAGATCATTTTGCGCACTGGCTCCTTCCCCTCCCATGAAAATATTGTAGGATTTTTAATGACGGCAGAGCGTCGTCCAAGTCATATCTACCTAAATCCTGCAATTGCTGAGTTTACCGAAGATGCAAGGCGGAAGGGGCGCAGACGTATCTTGATACTTCAAGTCCCTGACAACGCGGCAGATTCGGTAAACTCGGCAATCCCGAAGGGTGGCGAATGCGAGGAAAAAATATCTGATGGTGAATTTACCTGAAAAGTGAAACTTGCCCCTCAAGTATTCAACAAGAACTTTGCTGATATAATTAATAAATTTCATTTTCCTCGCATTCGACATGCAAGATTTAGGTTAAAAAGATTTTTATATATTAATGTATTCTCAGGGTGAATTGCAACAAGATTTCAAGAAAGTTTCCAGGCGATGTTAAAGGGGCACGCCCTGTACTGCAGGATTTGACTATATCTTGTTGACCGCAGCCCATTTGCAATCTTTGTATTTTCATTAGCCAATTTACTTGTCATGTTTAGTTGTGAAAATCGTAACAAATTAATTTTTCTTTTCTTTTGACTTGACTTAAGCTTTAAATGATACAATAATCTATCAGTTGAAATTAAGTAAGCCTGAACTGGCTATTGTCTTGGTTGATGGAAATACAGAGTCTATTTGTATTTTTGTTCACATATGACAATGCCAGATGGCCGGGCTGCTATGGAAGCTGGATAGTATCTTTTAAGAAAGGGAGGCGTTTATGAGAAAGACAGTCTGGAGCATGTGCAGCATGTGTTCCGTAAGATGCCCCATCAAGGTAGAAGTAGAGGACGGGAAGGTCAAGTGGATAGAAGGAAATCCACACCTCCTCAAGGGGGCCCTGTGCGCCAAGGGATCTGCCGGTATTGCGCTGCAGAGAGACAGTGAAAGGCCTCAGCAGCCATTGATCCGCAGGGGTGGACGTGGAGCTGGTAAGTGGGAGCCTGTCAGCTGGTACACAGCCTTGGATTACGTGGCAGACAAGATGAACAAGATCAAGGAGAAATATGGCGCAAAGGCTATGATGTTAAGCTGCAGGGGAGGCCCATGGCAGGATATGTGGAAGACATTTATCCATGGCTTCGGCTCACCAAACTTTACCAACCACGATAGCGGATGCGGCAGGAATGTACATCATGCAAGCAAGTCTGTTTACGGTCTTGGCAGGAAGGGCTTCATTTATGATCTGAAGAATGCAAAACATCTGATCAGTTTCGGCCGTAATCTTATGGCCTCTTTGAGGGTTGCCGAAGTCAACCAGATCATGGATATGCTGGACAACGGTGGCAGTTTTACTTACGTGGATGTTCGTCAGACCCTTACCGGCATCAAGGCAACGAGATTTTTCCAGGTCAGGCCCGGTACGGATTATGCCCTTGCCCTCGGCATGATAAACGAGGTTATCAAGCAGGAAGCCTATGACAAAGAATTCATAGAGAAATATACCACAGGCTTTGACAAGATGGCGGAGTTCGTTGAACAGTACACTGCCGAATGGGCTGCTAAGGAATGCGGCATCAAGGTAAAGAAGATCAAGGACTTTGTGTCAGAGATAGGCCAGCAGAGGCCCAGCGTCGTGTTCCATCCGGGCTGGATGCTTTCAAGGTACAAGGATTCTTTTTATGCCAGCCGCATGTTGCATATACTCAACGTGCTAATGGGCAGTGTTGAGGTTAAAGGTGGGCAGCAATTTCCCAAGACTCCAGCTGACTGTGGCGTAAAGGGGCTGAGGACGTTCAGTTCCCTGGTGCCCAAGCCTGAGGATAAGAGGGCAGACGGCGTGGGCTGGAAGTACAAGCATTTTGACAAGGGCCCGGGCCTTTTCCATCTTTTTTATGATGCCATGCTTACTGGCGAGCCCTATCCGATAAAAGGCGTTATTTGTTACAGGCACGATCCATTCAACTGTTTCCCTGATGTGGCAGCTCAGAAGGAGGCTTTTGATAATTGCGAACTGCTGGTCTCCATAGACACACATTACAGTGAATTCGGCTGGTATTCCGACGTGATACTGCCGGAATCCATGTATCTCGAGAGAGAAACCCCGGTAGTGACCCAGAAGGGTCCGAAGCCCAGGTTTGCATTCAGGGACAGGGCAGTGGAGCCGCGTTTCGATACCAAGCCGTCATGGGAAATATTCAAGATGTTGGCTGACAGGCTGGGTATGAGTGAATACTTCCCCTACAATAATGCGGAAGAGATGTGGCAGTTCCAACTTGAGCCCACGGGTTTCACTATAGACGATCTCAGGGAAAAGGGTTTTGTTGCTCTTACCGACGAGCCGATAATGTACGACAGGGATAACCTGGAAGGCAAGTTCAAGACGCCATCCGGCAAGATAGAGTTTGTAAGCCAGATGCTCGAGGAAAACGGTCTGCCTTCGTTCAAGCCCTACGAAAGTCCACATAAGCCTCCAAAGGGCCGTTTCAGGCTCATATTCGGCAGGAGCCCGGTTCACGCCCATGGTCATACCATCAATAATCCATTGCTCAATGAACTCATGCCTGAGAATACCCTCTGGATTAATTCAAGAGTGGCTAATAGGATGGGGATCAGCGAAGGTGACTGGGTAGATGTTATTGCCGATTCCCAGAAAGGCACCATCAGGGCGCATGTTACAGACTTTATTCATCCGGAAGCGGTCTATACTGTTCACGGTTTCGGGAGGCAGGTTCCCCTGCAGAGCAGGGCCTATCATGCCGGAATGAGTGATCAGAAGCTTCAGGAGGGACTGCTTGAGATGATGGACCCGGCAGGTGGAGGTCTATGCCTGTGTGAGAAGTTTGTTACTGTGCGCCGCAGTCCCAGGAATCCGAGAAGGAGGGTAGAACTGTGAACAAGTATATGATTTATCTGAATTCCAAGAGGTGCATTGGCTGCCATGGGTGCGAGGTCCATTGCAAGACCAACAAGGACTTGCCTGTTGGACCCTTCCTCTGCGAGATATCACATGAGCCGCTAAAGGCTGTGAAGGGTGTTCCCAAGACAGAATATCATTTCCGTTCATGTTATCACTGCGAAGATCCATACTGCGTGCCAATCTGTCCTACAGGGGCAATGAAAAAGAGGGAAGACGGCATCGTATATGTAGATACCGAGGCCTGTATTGGCTGCATGGCCTGTGCAGGTGCCTGCCCGTGGCATATCCCCCAGTACAATCCCAATACCGGCAAGGCGGTCAAGTGCGACTACTGCATGGACAGGGTTGACGCAGGGTTAAAGCCAGCCTGTGTGACAAAGTGTACCACCAGGGCACTCAAGTTTGTGACAATCCAGGAACTGTAGGCGAATACTGTAAGACAGCATATAAAAATAGATATTGTCAATTAAAGGGGCCTCAAACAACTTGTTTTGAGGCCCCTTGGTTTTCGGAGAATGTTAAAGATTGAAGTATTCGTAACTTATCAATAAGTCCGTGCAAATTCTCCGTAAGCGCTCGCAGGGTCCCGCATCTGCTGTGTTGGCGGGCGCTTGAAGTACAGGGAGTACGACTGCGCGCCCGCCGCCTTACATCTGCGGCACCCTCAGGGAATTCCTCTTACATGGCACTGTTATTCAGCAAGAGCGGTGGCTCTACCCTGAGTTCTTCGCCTGCGCCTTTGATCCCCTGCACCAGCACCATTCTTGCCTGTACCTCCTTGGAGGGATGAACGCATCTGAGGCGTTTGGGTTCGATTTTTGTCCCTGTCATTTTGTATAGAAGCAGGGACAGCCTTTCTGCAGGATAGATGATGGAAAGCCTGCCCCCATACCTCAGCAGCCACGCTGCAGCCGATAATATATCGTCCATGTTGACCAGGATTTCATGTCTGGCCAGGGCTTCCTGTGAGTCAAGGCATATGCGCCCTGCTGAGGGGTTTCTGAAAGGCGGATTGGTTACAATATGGTCGAATATCCCTGCCTGGAACAGTTTCCGGAATTTTTTTATATCTCCAAGGACGGGCTTGATCCTGTTTTGAAGCTGGTTGTGTTTGATGTTTTCCTTTAGAAATCGAAAGAGGCCTTCCTGTATCTCTATGGCATGGATAGTGGCATCCGGAAACCTCTTGGCGATTATCAGGGAGATTACGCCGCAACCCGCTCCTATTTCCAGTATTTTTGATCCTGCTTTGGCCTGGACGAATTCAGCTGTCAATATAGAGTCTATGGAATACCGGTAGCCATCTTGAGGCTGCCGTATTCGGAGCCCGTATTTTACATTCATATTTCCATAAAACTGCCAGAGCCGCTTAGTGAACGGATTGCCGCTTTCTTATCAATGCCCATGGTTCAAAGAGGACCTGGTGATCACATTCCATATTGACAATTTCACCGCCAATGGTCTTTTCTAGCGGCTGGCCACTGTCAAGGGCTGTGATCCTTTTTACTGTGAAATGTGTTTCAGAGATGTCCCTGTTCATGTATTCCAGCCTGTCACCTGGCCTGATAACATGATTTGCCTTCACTGTGGGTGTCTTTCCTCCTTCTATGACAACAGCAGCGGGTATGAATGGCTGCTGTACTGCAGGCCCCTGGTAGCGCATGGTTTCCCTGCCTGGTATGCCATTAAGAAAGTTTTCCGTGTACTGTCTGCTGCTGACATGATCAAGCTCTACATAGAGTTTTTGAACGAGCCCGTCATCGTATTCGCCATGCATGGCAGCATCCAGGGCAGTTCTGTAAGCCCTGACCACGCTTGCAAGGTAGAATATGCCTTTCATCCTGCCCTCGATTTTAAGCGAATCTATACCTGTATCTATTAATTCAGGGAGCCTTCCTATAAGACACAGGTCTTTGCTGTTGAATATGTAGAGACCGCGTGCGTCTTCCTCTACGGGGAAGTATTCTCCCGGCCGTTTTTCCTCCTGAACAGCATAGGCATATCTGCACGGATGGGCACAGTTGCCCCTGTTGGCATCCCGTCCTGTAAGGTACAGGCTAAGCATGCAGCGCCCTGAATAGGAGATGCACAGGGCTCCATGTACAAACATTTCCAGCTCCATAGATGTCTTTTGCCTTATCTGCCTTATCTCCTGCATGCTGAGTTCTCTGGCAAGATTTATGCGCCTGATGCCTTGCTCATACCAGAACAGGCAGCTCTCATGATTCGTGGTGTTGGCCTGTGTGGAGAGGTGTATGGGAAGCCCGGGTGCATGCTTTCGGGCCATGCGGATGATCCCTGGATCTGATATTATAAGGGCATCAGGAGCCGTATCATTGAGGAATTCCAGGAATTCCCTGATGGCAGATAGGTCGCTTTCACGGGCAAATATATTTACGGTGACATAGGTTCTTACTCCATGTCTTCTGGAATAGGAAACCGCCTCTTCTATCTCTCTGCGGTTGAGATTGCCCGCCTTCGCCCGCAGGCTGAATTCCTTTCCCCCAAAATAGACGGCGTCTGCCCCGTAATGGATAGCTATCTTGAGCTTATCGAGGCTGCCGGCAGGGGCGAGCAGTTCACATGTCATCATAGTTCCTGACGATGACCTGCCTCCTGCCCATGCCGTCAGTAGGACTCACTATGCCGTCCCTCTCCATCTGTTCGATCATGCGTGCGGCACGGTTGTATCCTACTCTCAGCCTGCGCTGCAAGCCGGATATTGAGGCCTGGCCAGAACTGGTTACTATTTCTATGGCCTCGTCATATTTCTCATCTGTAAATTCCTTTCCGCTGCTGTTTTTGCCTGATTCTTTCTCATCAGGGGCAGGTTCTATGACAGAATGGTCATATTCCGGCTCTCCCTGGGCCTTCAGAAACTCCACGATCTTGAGAATCTCGGATTCGGATATGTAGGCACCGTGTATCCTCTCCAGGCTTGACGACCCTGGCGGGAGAAACAGCATGTCCCCGTTGCCCAGCAGCCGTTCTGCTCCCATTGTGTCCAGGATGGTACGTGAATCCACCTTTGATGAGACCTTGAAGGACAGTCTTGCCGGGAAATTGGCCTTGATGAGGCCTGTAAGCACATCAACCGACGGTCTCTGGGTGGCTATAAGGAGATGGATGCCGGCAGCCCTGGCCATCTGGGCCAGCCTGGCAATAGATGATTCCACCTCCTTGGAGGAGACCATCATCAGATCTGCCAGCTCGTCAATTATGATTACCAGCAGGGGCAGGGGTTCTTCTGCTTTCTTGTTGTAGCTAGCCAGGTTCCTGGCATGTGTATCTTCCAGAAGCTGATACCTGCGCTCCATTTCCATCACAGCCCATTTAAGCGCCCTTGTGGCCTCTTTCGGCTCGCTTACAACAGGATGGATAAGGTGAGGGATGGATTCATACAGGGAAAGCTCTATGCGCTTGGGATCTATCATCAGTAGCCTGAGCTTGTCTGGCCCGAGCTTATACAGCAAGGAACATATCATGGCGTTGAGCCCTACGCTCTTGCCTGTTCCTGTGGCACCTGCAATGAGAAGATGGGGCATCTTTGCCAAATCTGTTACCACTGGCTGGCCCACAATATCCTCCCCAAGGGCAAGCAGCAGCTCCCCTTTGCCCCGTTGGAAAATATCGCTGGCCAGGATTTCCTTGAGATATACCATCTGCCTTGTGGGATTGGCCAGCTCAATGCCGATGACTGCCTTGCCAGGAATGGGTGCTACTATCCTGACGCTATGTGTCTTCAGTGCAAGGGCCAGGTCATCTGCCAGCGATGCAACTTTGTTTATCTTGACACCTGGTGCAGGAGAAAATTCGTACATGGTAACCACCGGCCCTGGGCATATCTCCACTACCTTGCCTGATACCCCGAAGTCCTTGAGTTTCTGTTCCAGTATCTTTGAATTTTCTATGTATTGCTGCCTGTCTATTTCGGTTTCCGTGTCTGGCGGATCTCTCAGGAAGGATAGGGGAGGCATTACAAGCTGGTCTGTTACAGCTTTGATCTCAAAAGGCGGGGTTTCCTTTTTTTCATCCTCGTCGGGCTCTGCTTTCTTGACCTTGGGAGGCGTGACTATTTTGAGATCATGCTGCTCCGGTTCAGCACCGGAGATCTTCTTATCTTGTCCCTGTTTGTCCTTGTTTCTGGTTTTATCATTGATTTTATCCGGTTTTATCCCGGGTGATGCCGTGTCCTCTGATGATTCTTCCGTTTTTTGAGTAGAATGTCTGAAGGTGGACAATATCCATGTAATGGAAAAGGGTGTGGCCAGTATCAAGCTGGTTATCATGAATATTGCACATATTAGAAAGGCCCCGGGTATACCTACCCATTTGGAAAAAAAGGCCGCAAGGACCGCCCCGGTGATACCGCCTTCCATGGCATGGAGGTCTATAAGGCCCAGTAACATGCAGGTACTCAGCAACAACAGCAGACAGCCGAATGCGATCTGGACATGGGATCTCTGCCATTTCTCCCTGGTATCTTTGATGAAAAATGGTGTTATTGTTACCACGGCAACCAGAACCAGGAGCCATGCAGCCTTTCCAAAACAGCTGAACAGAAAATCAGCGATGTTAGCGCCTACAGGGCCCATCCAGTTCCTGGTCTCAGATATGGAATAGTGGCTCAGGCTGGGATCGTTAGGGGAATAACTGAACAGCGCGGCAAGCAGAAAGAGCGTAAATCCTATAATTGCCAGCGCCCATATCTCTTTATAAAAATGATTTGTTGTTACCTGTGTCTCTTTTTTCTCTTCTTTTTTTTGTTTCGTCAATTTTGTGCCCAATTTTTCTATCGTTCTCTCCCGGCTTTAAACCGGGATGCGTGGAAGCTTACCGTGATAAGGCGGTTTATCTACATAATAATAGCCGAATAATGGATAATTGCCCATAAAATCTATGAGTTCTTGCCAGGCCATGTGATGGCATGTATTCTTCATGCCGATTAAGAGAGCATCACCAACTGCATGGTGAAATATATTTTTTTGTTGGATGGTTGTTTACATGTGTCTGCTTGCAGGGTGGGGTATGAAGATCAGTCTCCTGTACGCTAAATGCAGGGCAGCACAGCAGGTACAGTAGTACCTTGCAAGCAGATGCAAACCCATAGAGATATTTCAGGATGGTTAATCAATGAATATTGCGATGATTGGGACTGGTTATGTTGGCCTGGTTACAGGAACCTGTTTTTCCGAGTTCGGGCATAGTGTAACATGCGTTGATAAGGTTGAGGAGAAGATAGCCAAGCTGAAGGCCGGGGAAATCCCCATTTACGAGCCGGGCCTAAAGGTCATGGTTGACAAGAACGTGAAGGAAGGCCGTTTGAACTTTACCACAGACCTTTCCGAGACAGTGCCAGCTGCCGATGCGGTCTTTATAGCGGTTGGCACACCAGCCAGCAGGAGAGGCGACGGCTATGCCGACCTGACCTATATATACGAGGCGGCCAGGGAGATCGCCCCGTTTATAGAAGGATACACCGTGGTGGTTGACAAGAGCACTGTGCCTGTGGGAACCGCCAGGCAAGTTGCCAGGATAATCCGGGAAGTCAATCCTGCTGCTGATTTCGATGTGGCCTCCAATCCCGAATTCCTGCGCGAGGGGGCTGCGATAAGTGATTTCATGCGGCCGGACAGGGTGGTCCTTGGCGTGGAAACAGAGAATGCTGAAAAGGTGCTCAGGGACATATACAAGCCCCTGTATCTCATAGAGACCCCTATTGTCTGTACCACCATAGAGACAGCCGAGCTGACAAAGTACGCTGCCAATGCCTTTTTGGCCATGAAGATCAGCTTCATAAACGAGATGGCGAATGTGTGCGAGGCAGTTGGGGCAGATGTTACTGCGCTTGCCAAGGCAGTTGGAATGGACGGCAGGATAGGCCCTAAATTTCTGCATCCCGGCCCGGGTTACGGCGGGTCGTGCTTTCCTAAGGACACCATGGCTCTCATGCGTATTGCCCAGGAATACGGGGAGAGTGTGCGCCTGGTGGAGGCTGCCGTAGAGGTCAATGCAGCCCAGAAGGCCAGGATGGTAAAAAAGATAAGGGATGCAATAGGGGGCAGCGAGGCTGGCAAGACCTTGGCATTTCTGGGACTTACCTTCAAGCCTGAAACCGATGACATGAGGGAGGCCCCGTCAGTTTCCATTATCACGGCGCTCATGGAAAAGGGGGCAGCCGTCAGGGCGCATGATCCCAAGGGCATGGAGGAGGCCAGAAAGTATCTACCAGAAGGCATTGAATATGTGGGGAATTCCTATGAAGCCTGCAATGGATCCGATGCAGTAGTCCTTATGACCGAGTGGAACCAGTACAGGGCCCTGGATTTGGATAAGATACGGTCTTTGTTGAAGGCACCTGTGTTCATCGACCTGAGAAATGTCTATGATCCTGAAACCATGAAATCAATGGGGTTTAAATATATTGGTGTTGGCAGGTCCTGAATAACAAATACCCTGGAGACAGTATGAAAAATTCCATAACACCCGTAATACTTTCAGGTGGGTCCGGTTCAAGGCTCTGGCCTCTCTCACGCGAGGCCTATCCCAAGCAGTTTATACGGCTTACAGGAAGCGATACCCTTATCCAGCAGACAGCAAAGCGGATATCCTCATTGGAAAATGCCACATCTCCGCTTGTCGTATGTAACAATCAGCACAGGTTCCTGGTGGCAGAGCAGCTGCAGCAGGTCCAGATATATCCCTTGGATATCATCCTGGAACCTGCCAAGAGGAATACAGCCCCTGCCATAGCAGTTGCGGCCATGAGGATACTGGAACAGGACCCGGAATGTGTAATGCTGGTACTGCCCGCTGATCATTTGCTGGGAGATGTTGCGTGTTTCCATGATGCAGTCAGCAGGGGAAGGGATCATGCCATTGCAGGGAAGTTGGTGACCTTTGGCATAAGGCCGGCTTCACCGGAGACAGGCTATGGTTACATAAAACAGGGCAACGCTGTTTCAGAAGGTGTTTACGCAATAGAGCGCTTCGTGGAGAAACCGCAAAGTGAAACAGCAGAGGAGTATCTTTCTTCTGGAGAATATTTCTGGAATGCAGGGATATTTATGTTCACTCCAGGGACCTATCTTGAAGAGATGGATCGGTTTCAGCCCGAAATGCTGGAATATTGCAGGACAGCATATGAGAAGGCCTTCAGGGACATGGATTTTATGCGTCTTGACAGGGAGGCATTTGAGGCCTGCCCGGCTGATTCCATAGATTTCGCCATAATGGAGAAGACCGACAGGGGCGTGGTTGCAGAGCTTGACACATCTTGGACAGACGTGGGCTCCTGGGAGGCCCTTTGGAAGATATGTCCCTGTGACCAGGCCCACAATGCAGTCCATGGCGATGTGATCCTGGAGGATGTCTCCAATTCCTTGATCCTGTCCCGCAAGAGGCTGGTTGCCGCCCTGGGTGTCCATGATCTTGTTGTAGTTGAGACATCCGATGCAATACTCGTGGCTGACAGGCGCAGGGCTCAGGATGTTAAGAAGATAGTCCGCACTCTCAAGGCCCTTGGACGCGAGGAGGCAGTTACCCACTCCAGGGTATATCGTCCCTGGGGTTTCTATGAACTCCTGACATCTGGAGACCGATTTCAGGTAAAACTTATAAAGGTAAAGCCCGGAGCCAGGCTCTCCCTGCAGATGCATCATCACAGGGCAGAGCACTGGATCGTTGTCCGGGGAACAGCCCTGGTTTACAGTGGGGATGAGAAGCTCCTCGTGACCGAGAACGAGTCAACATTCATACCATTGGGCAAGGTCCACAGCCTTGAAAACCCGGGCAAGATCATGCTGGAGCTCGTGGAGGTCCAGAGTGGTTCCTATCTCGGCGAGGATGATATCGTGCGGCTGGAAGATATCTACGGCAGGGACTCTGACAAGGAGGATGGGTAGTGAGCTATGAGAGTGAATTGCTTATTACAGGTTTGGATATGAGAGATCAATGAATTATGAAGGGCAGGTGGGCAGAAACGCATGTGTTTCTGCCCCGGCTTGTCTGGTGTTGGGACTTAATTCAATACGTTATGCCCGCGTTGCCTCATGCATCTTATGTAGGCGTTTTTGTATTTGGATTCTGCATCAAGGCCCTTGTATGTGCCCCCGCCTATGCCTCCAGAGGCCGCGCCAATAGCGGCACCTTTTCCTGGTGCGCCAACGGCCGCGCCAATAGCGGCACCTGCTGCTGCACCTACGGCTCCACCAACCAGTGCGCCCTTGGCGGTTTCGCCAGGTGTATAGCCTGACACTCTCTGTGCCAGCATTTTACATTCGACAAGATCCTGGTTGATATATGCAGCACGCGGGTCATTGTATGGGTCCACTGTGGGTTGCCAGCCCGTCTGGCTTGCGCAACCTCCCAATAAGATGATTGTCATGCCCATGTAGAGTAAAATAGTTCTTTTTTTCATGTGTTTTTTCTCCTTATGTCTTGCTTGATATCAGGGGATTAGGGCTGGCAGTATCAAGGGCAATGTGGTATGAAAATCCGCATTGCCCTGCCCCCTATGAGTTTGGCTAAATGTTCTGCCACCAGCCATGATTATCAATCGTTATTAAATGTACCACCCTCTTGGAAAGGATACAGATCCTGTTTTTAAAAAATAACATTTTGCCAAGATTATGTCCAAATTTTTGTATGTTAATATCAGAAGTTGGCTGGCTGGACAATCCAAATGGAAAAGGGTAAAGACCGTGGCATGATAGGTATTGCAAACAAGAATGACAAGATGTCCGCAATCCGCCATACAGCCTGGATTGTGATATTATGCATATTGCTGCCTGCACAGGCATGCCTGTCAGGTGGGGCAGAATCGCTGGAGGTATGGTCAAATAGCAGGGTCGGCAGAATTCCCATGCAGGTATTGAGGCGGGCTATTGCCAGACAGAGGCCCGGAGACATTACAAGGCCTGTATTCCGTTTCGCATGCGCTGGTAAAAAACTGGTGGCGCATACCAGTCTGGACCAGGATCTTCAATCGTATCTGGATTCTCTCATGGTGGATGCCCTGGGCCGGATGACGGCAATAGTATGCCTTGACCCGGTTTCCGGGCGTGTTTTGGCCCTTGCCGGTTTTGATAAGCAGATGCCCGGAACCAATGTCTGGACTCAGGAACTTGTGCCATCTGCCAGCATTTTCAAAATCGTGACTGCTGCCGGGGCAATAGAGCTGATGCACATGAATCCTGGCACCGTATTTCATTTTAATGGAGGAAAGCATACCCTTTATCGTTACCAGCTTCAGAACAAGATAAACAGGCATACCGAAAGAGTATCGCTTTCAGAGGCCTTCAGTGAGTCTATAAATCCTGTGTTCGGCAAGATAGGTGCTATGTATCTGCGCAAAAAGGGCTTGTTATCCATGGCCAGGCGTTTTATGTGGGGAAAAGAAATCCCTTTTGAATTGCCTGTAAAAAAAAGCACCATCTCTGTGTCAGATAACAGGTTCAGTCAGGCCGAGGTTGCAAGTGGTTTCAACAAGACTACCCGGATTACTGCACTGCATGGGGTGCTGATTGTGGGGGCTATAGCAAACAGTGGTGTGATGATGGCGCCGAGTTTCATTGATACAATAGAAACTGAAGACGGCACCATAGTTTATCAAGGCAGTATATACCCGCTGGGAAGACCCGTGCATAAACGTACTGCCGAGGGCCTTTTCAGGATGATGAAGGCCACTGTAAGGAAGGGTACCGCTCGCAAGGCATTTGCCGGCTGGTCACGGGACAGCGTATTAAAAAAACTTGAGATTGGTGGAAAAACAGGCACGATAGATAACAAATCTCATGAAATACGTTATGATTGGTTTTGTGGTATAGCCAGGGAAAAGTCCGGGGTAGGGAGCCTGGCTGTTGCAGTAATTGTTGCCCACCAGGAAGTGCTTGGCACCAGGGCAGGAAGATATGCCAGGCTGGCAATTAAGAGGTATTTTCAGGATCATCAGTAAGATGTGATTGCCCGGTGAGCAGTTAACCACGATAGGCATGTTTACAGTTATGAGTAATTACAAGGCTGGTGCAGGAGAGTCATAAAATCGAAGGGAATACATTAACATGGCCAAGATAATACCTTTTCAGGGGACCTGTTATAACAAGGGGGAGGTTGGAGATATCTCCACTGTTTTTGCACCTCCATATGATGTGGTAACCCCTGAAGAAAGGGACAGGCAAAAGGGCTTGAATCCCTATAATATATTTCATCTGGAGCTGCCTTCTGTCCAGGACTGCAGTGGCAAGGCACAGGACAAATACGATTGCGCAAGACAGTTGCTCAACAAATGGCAGCACTCCGGCGTGCTTTTCAAGGACAGTAAACCTTGTATCTATTCCTATGATATAGATTTTAAGGCAGATGGCGGCAGGTTTACGCGCAGGGGTTTTATATGCCTTCTCAGGACAGATGATTGGTCAGAAGGCACTGTGTTGCCTCATGAAAAGACCTTTGGCAAGGTCACGGAAGACCGTTTCAGGCTGCGCATGGCCACCAGAGCACAGTTCAGCCAGATATTCATGCTGTATCGGCATCAGGAGCAACTTGCTGAAATACTGTCATCGGGAAACTCTCAGGAAATTTTCAGAGTTCAGGATGGTCAGGGCTGTGTCCATAGGCTCTTCAGGATGTCAGGCAGGGATGCCCTTCAGGATATACCGGAATGCCTTGCAGGAAGCCCTCTTTATATTGCCGATGGTCACCATCGCTACACCACTGCCATAAGATACAGGCAGGAGATGATCCGTCTTCATGGAGACAATCCCGAGGCCCTTTATAACTATACAATGGTTTACCTGGTGGATGTTGACGATCCAGGGATGATCGTGCTTCCTACCCACAGGCTTGTGCGGATTCCTGAGGGCATGGATTGTGAAGATGTGCGTGCGCGGCTGGCAGAGTTTTTTGATCTTGAGCCAATGGAATTTGCGCCCGAGCAGAATAGCAGCTTTAATGCCAGGACATTCAGAGACAAGCTGAAGGAAGCCTGTTCAAACAGCATTACCCTGGTGTTCGGGGAAAAGAAAAGGGCCTTTGTGCTATGTCCGCGGAAAGATGCGATGGAGCGCTTGATGAAGGTTGTCGGACACAGGGAACTTGCCAGCTTAGATGTGGTGGTCCTGGAAGAGCTGGTGTTCAAGGGTGCGCTTGGTATCAATACAGATGAAATGGAGACAGGGAAGGATATCATCTATACTGCAGATTCTGAGGCTGCCCTGGATTCCCTTGGCCAGGAACAGATGCTTTTTTTCATGCATCCTACACCTGTAAGCCAGGTCCTGGATGTGGCTGATGCAGGCCTGTCAATGCCTCATAAGTCCACCTACTTTTATCCCAAGATCCTGACAGGCCTTGTGATGAATGTTGAGGAATGATCTGCCGTATCATTCCTCCTGCTGTTTCAGCTGACTGTGGCCAAGTGTTCCAGCTGTCTTAGTCCAGAAAGTGCTTCAGCTTTTCTCTGCGGCTGGAATGCCTTAATCGGTTGAGTGCCTTCTTTTCTATCTGGCGGATGCGCTCTCTGGACACATTAAAACGCCTTCCTATTTCTTCCAGGGTGTATTCACTGTCCTCGCCTATGCCGAACCGGAGTCTGATGATCTTTTCTTCACGCGGGCTTAAGGTGGCAAGGATGCTTTTTATTCTCTCTGTAAGTTCTCTTTCTCTTACGGTTTCATATGGAGATACTGCATCCTTGTTTTCTATAAAGTCTCCCAGGGTACTGTCTTCGTCTCCAACAGGTGTTTCAAGGGATACAGGTTCCCTTGATGCCTCGAGAATAGACAATATTTTTTCCATGGGCAGGCCTGTGCGTTCCGAGATCTCAGCCGGGCTGGGTTCTCTTCCCAGCTCTTTTAACAT
>JALWYO010000033.1 GCA_026992735.1 Deltaproteobacteria bacterium | reverse complement strand
AGCATGACCGTGCGCTGCAAAAAGTGGTTATCAGTATGCTGGCTGACCACACGGAGCTGTTTAAGCAGTTTAGTGACAATCCCAGCTTCAAAAAGTGGTTGTCGGACACGATTTTTGGGGTCACCTATGAGGAAGCCGGGTTGTAGTACCATAAGAGGACATTGTAATGGGAATTAGGAGATGCGGCCATTAAGGTATTAAAGGAAGCCGATGGCCCACTTCGATCTTTGTGGATGGTTGTTATAGCACAAAGGTTAGCGCGGATAGTCGTTTAACACCGTGGAGTCACAATGAGAATCTCACGAATCAAAATTAACAACTTCCGCAACTTTGCCAATCTTGACGTAACCCTTGGAAAACATGCTGTTATTGTCGGCGAGAACAAAATTGGTAAATCAAATCTGTTACATGCCTTACGACTAATATTTGATCCATCATTACCTGATTCTGTTCGCAGGCTTCGGGAGGAAGATTTCTGGGATGGTCTTGAACGTCCGCTTGGCAATGACGATCGAATTACCATTTCTGTGGATATAACCGACTTCGAGAACAACGAGAATCAATTGGCGATTCTTGCAGAACATTTGGTCAATCCAGAACCGATGGTTGCCCGATTGACGTATGTGTGGCAGCCACTACCTGGTCTGGAGGGCGGGCCAAAGAAAAACTCTGATTATGAATTTTTAATCTATGGTGGAGACCGTCCTGCAAACCGAATAAGCTACGAGGTGCGGCGACGTCTTCCGATGGAACTGATGCCTGCATTGAGGGACTGCGAAGGTGATTTAGCCCGTTGGACCCGTTCTCCGCTCCGTCCGTTGCTGGACAAGGCAGCTGGCCTGGTTGATCGGGCAGATTTAGAGGAATTGGCGAGGAAAGTTGATGATGCAACTGAGGATGTCACCAAATTGGAAGACCTCCATGCCGTTGCTAAAGCGATCCGCAACAAGTTGATCGAAATGGTAGGTGCAAACCAGGCACTTGAAACGGTATTGAGGTTTTCGCCGACCGACCCAGACAAGTTGATTCGGGCACTCCGAATCTTCATTGATGGTGGCCGGCGTAGTATTTCGGATGCAAGCCTGGGATCGGCTAACCTTCTGTATTTTGCTCTGAAAATGCTGGAATATGAACAACTGATTGAGGATGGCGACCGTGATCATACCTTTCTTGCCATTGAAGAACCAGAGGCACATCTTCATCCAAACCTACAGCGGCTAATTTACCGGAACTATTTAAGATCACGAGAGAATGGTGAAGATG
Organism: Deltaproteobacteria bacterium; assembly: GCA_026992735.1. Taxonomy (GTDB): domain Bacteria; phylum Desulfobacterota; class Dissulfuribacteria; order Dissulfuribacterales; family QOAL01; genus QOAL01. The sequence continues at coordinate 69,192 of JALWYO010000033.1, read as the reverse complement.
CAAATTCGCCGAAGGCTGCAACTATCCTGATGACAACCCACTCGCCACACATCGTCAGTGTGACTCCATTACGGGATTTTGTGCTCCTCAGACGAGATGAGTCTGGGAATGCCACGGAAGCAGTATCCACTGCTGAGATTGCACCATCGGATGAAGAAGTGGCTGACCTTGAGCGATACATAGATGTGAATCGAGGCGAATTGCTCTTTGCCCGAGGAGTGATCCTTGTTGAAGGGGATGCAGAAAAATTTCTAATTCCGGTTTTGGCAAAAAATCAAAGCTATGATTTTGATGAACTTGGTATCTCCGTCTGCTCAATCTCCGGCACGAATTTTTATCCGTATCTTTTGTTGCTCGGATCTCAAGGGCTGAATCTGCCTATTGCTGTTTTAACAGACTATGACCCGCAAAAGCCCAAAAAGGATGGTACACTGAGAAATCCCCTCGGCCCAAATCGGGTTGTAAACCAGATCATGGCAGCCATAGTCGATGAAAAAACGCGGAAAGAGAGGAATTTCAATGAAATCTTAAAAATGGCGCCAGATAAAGGGGTATTCATGAATACTCACACACTGGAAGTAGACCTGTTCAAGTTCGGTCTCAACCCGGTATTTGCTGAGGCCATAGACACTCTTGATTGCAGCAAGAAGATAAAAAAACGCATGAAAGCCTGGACACAGGATACCGACACCCTCAATGTGAATAGATTTCTTGCTGATATCACATCAGTTGGAAAAGGTCGTTTTGCGCAGCGTCTTGCGAGCATCATAGCAAAATCAGGAACTACAGCATGTCCGGAATACATTGTGAAAGGAATAGAGCATGTCGCCGGTCAATGCAGACAGCAATAGACCTCCGTACATGCTGGCTGCTGAGCAGCTTAGAGATAACAAGGGTCAGTGGGAGGCATATAACTCTCGAGGAAACTGCGTCATCCTTGCAGGACCAGGCAGCGGCAAGACAAAAACACTCACAATCAAACTCGCAAGTATGCTTGCCGAAGATGTCCACACCCCCCGGGGAATTGCCTGCATCACCTTCAACAATCAGTGCGCCCGTGAACTAAAAAAAAGACTATCAGGCTTGGGTATTGAAGATGGAAGGCGTGTGTCAATAGGCACTGTTCACTCTTTTTGTTTGAAACATATTGTTCTTCCTTACGCCAAACTTGCAAGGCTTCCCAAGAAATATACGATAACCGTTGCTTCTATTGGTGAATCTCAACGGCTTCAGCAGAAGGCCATAGATTTAACGATTGGAAGGAATGAACGTTGGGGACCTCGTTTCGACAGGTACCGTCGAACAAACCTTGATCGCAATGCGCCTGAATGGTGGTCTCAAGATGAAGAGGCAGCGCTCGCCATTGAAAAATATGAAGAACTTCTCGATAAACACGGATTGATTGACTTTGACGGTATGGTTTTGATCGGCCTGTATCTGGTCGAAAACTTCCAATGGATTAGAAAAGCACTGGCTGCACGGTTTCCCATATTAGTGGTCGATGAGTATCAGGATTTGGGCTATGCACTTGATCGTATCGTTCAGTGTTTATGTTTCGAGGCAGGAATTCGGTTATTGGCCGTTGGCGATCCTGATCAGTCGATATATGGCTTCGCCGGGGCAGATCCGTCTCTTCTTGAAAAATTGGCTAAGCGGAAAGAGGTAAAAACAGTTCATTTGCGACTCAATTATAGGTGCGGCTCCACGATAATAAAGGCATCTGAAGCAGCACTAGGCGAAAGGCGGGGTTTTCGGTCTTGGTATGATGAGCCGGGTGTTATCTTTTTTCATGAACGGCCGGATGGGATCACAGACCAAGCTGAATTCATTTGCAAAACAATTATACCTTCTACGCTTGAGCGTTATTCCAATCGGCAACTTGGCGATATTGCGATTCTCTATTTGGACAAAAACGATGGCGATGTTATTGCTCAGGCCGTTAGTGAGATGGGCTGGAAGTTTATTCGTGTAGATGGGAATAATCCATACCAGCCATCTCCTGTTACTTATTGGCTTGAAGATTGCGCGGCTTGGTGCGCAGAAGGCTGGAGAAGTGGAAGACCTCGGATGTCTGATTTGGTGCGAAGATGGTTAGTCTTCAACGAGAGTTTGCGCGCAGATCTTGAACGTCGTACCGCGCAGACAGACTTGGTTCGTTTTCTTTACAATCATCGGGATCCCAACATGCCTCTCTATTATTGGCTTGCTCAGTTTATGCATGAAGGACTTGTATTTACCCTTGAGCGTGAGCCCCGCCTTAGAGATGACAGGGTGAAGGTTGAGAACCTATTGAAAGTCACGTCTCCTGGCGGGCCGTTAGAAGCTTTCACAGTTGCGTACTTTGGTGGCCAAGGTGGTTCACCAGATCACCTGAATCTGACTACGTTACATTCTGCTAAGGGTTTGGAATATAATGTAGTAATTATGATGGGACTTGAACAAGGTCGAATCCCATACTACAGCGACTCAGAAACCACAATTCGCGAGAAACGGCGAATTTTTTATGTTGGCCTGACTAGAGCCAGGCACGAGGTCCACCTTGTGTATTCAGGATGGTACACCAATCCGTATGGGCGTGAGTTTAAGAATGGGCGCTCCGTTTTTGTTGATGAGGTCGAGAAGGCTGTTGCGTCAGTTGATGATTTCTAACAAGGCTTAGCCCTTATGGTTTCGAAACAAAAATAAATCAAGATAGTTGTGTCAGTAGCAAGCCTATTTTGTGAAACAATTTTGTGTGCTTCTTGGCGAAAAACAACGATAGAATTACATGAAACCCATAAAGAACTTATGGGTTTCTGGGGTCAAGATCAAGTTGAGAGAGGCAACTATGCCAATAATCGTTTGGGCTGGAGACTCAAGTTATGACAACACCGCGTTTGATATGGCAGCGGGAATCGAACCCACGTCCATTCTCTGTTTGGGGGAAACATGGAAAAAGAAATTTCTCCGGTGCAAAGAAGAGGCTATAAATAAGGTTCATCCCGCAAAACGGGTGGTACAGTGCAGGTTTTCGAATTTTTCGGAAAAAGGCCAAAAGGAAACGGTTTTCCCCTGCTTATATTTTGTTAATGCTGCGTAACCTAAAATAAGAAAGGCCGTTATTTTAGGTTACGCTGTTTGACTCTTGATGTGCCCCATATTATTTTAAGTTAAAGCTTTATCCTAAAATAATAAAAAAGTTTTTCAGAATGCGGGAAAAAGATGAAGCGCAAACTCCAGGGACATTATGTAACTATATCAACGGTGGGTGAGAATGCCCGGGCCTTTGTTCCCGCTCCACTCCCTCCGAAACCGCCCATTGAGTGGACGCCGGAGTTGCGCGACAAGTTCGACCAGGCGCTGCTTTCTCTCGGGCGGTTGGACAGTATTTCTACTTTCCTGCCTGATATCTCCCTGTTCCTTTACATGTATGTCCGCAAGGAAGCGGTACTTTCCTCCATGATCGAGGGAACGCAGTCATCGCTCTCCGATCTTCTTCTTTTCGAATTGGACATGGAGCCCGGCGTACCCATGGATGATGTCCGGGAAGTAAGCAACTATGTGGCGGCCCTAGACCATGGTCTTTCACGGCTGGCCCAGGGGTTCCCGCTTTCCCTGCGTCTTATAAAGGAGATGCACTCCATACTGCTTGCAAAGGGGCGGGGCAGCAACCAGACGCCGGGCGAATTCCGCAGGACCCAAAACTGGATTGGCGGCACCAGACCCGGCAACGCGGCCTTTGTTCCTCCACCGGCAGAGCTGGTTATGGAGTGCATGGGCAAACTGGAATTATTTCTGCATGACCAGCCGGAACCGACCCCTGCGCTCCTTAAAGCTGCTCTGGCCCATGTGCAGTTCGAGACCATCCATCCCTTTCTGGATGGTAACGGCCGTCTTGGACGGCTCCTGATCACGCTGCTTCTGTGCGAGCAGAAAGTACTCCGTGAGCCCATGCTCTACCTGAGCCTCTATTTCAAAACACACCGCCGATATTACTACAAATTGCTGGGCAATGTGCGTCTGACCGGTGACTGGGAAGCCTGGCTCGACTTCTTCGCCGAGGCGGTCATTGTTACTGCTGGCCAGGCGGTGGAAACAGCGCGACAACTTGTCGATCTGGCGAGTATTGACCGCGATAAGATCAGCAGCCTCGGCCGGGCAGCGTCATCTGCTCTGCGGATTCATCGTGCCATGATGGAGCGGCCCATCACTACATCCGGGTGGCTGGTGAAAAAGACTGGCATCACTGCTGCAACGGTCAACAAGGCGCTTGCCCATCTTGAGCGGCTGGGCATTGTCCGGAAACTGACTTCCCGCAAGCGCAACCGGCTTTTCAGCTATGCAGGATATGTGGAGATCATGAACCAGGAAACAGAACTGCCAGGATGAGCAAAACGTGTATCCGGATGGCCGCAGTTCGCTGTCCGGGCCAGCGTATGCAAAGATAGGAGTTTAGACAAATGGTTGACCCTCGAAAGGAAAAACTGATAGCTCTTGGTGCGGATGCTCTGGCAGACGCATTGTTGAACCTTGCTGTTCACTCTGACGAAGCGGATGACCTGATTGAACAACTGATTGCCACACCTAAAGAAAATATCCAGCGGTTCAAAAGGAAACTGGCGGGGCTTAAGCGGCGGAGACGGTTCATTGGGTGGCGGGAATCCGCCGGCTTTGCCCGGGAGCTTGAAATGCTGCTTCAGGATTTGAAAGCGGGTGTGAATGATCCTGTCACCGGTATTGAACTGGTTGCTGCGTTTTACCAGGCGGACAATGCCATCTTTGAGATGTGCGATGACTCCAGCGGACATATCGGCAGTGTGTTCCGTTATGATGCCAGGGATCTGTTTGTCGATTATGCCTCCCGTTGTTCTGATAAAGAGAAAGTTGCAGGCATTATCCTGAAAGTGAATCAAGAGGATAACTACGGCATCCGGAATACTCTGGTTGATTGCACCGGTGAGTGCCTGCCTGAAGAGGTCATTCGTTCAATGATAGCCGAGCTTCAGAAACGGGCGGATAAAGAAAAGGATGAATACGGCAAGCGTCGTCACTTGATGTTAATCGAATCGCTGGCCAGACAGATCAAGGATCCCAGGCTTTTTGAAAAGGCCCGCATTGCCTCGTGGGGAAAGCTGTCCACTGCGGCACTTATTGACATTGCCCGTGTCTATCTGGAAAGCGGTGATGTTGAAACCGCCCATTCCTGGCTAAAGAAAATCCCTGAAGGCGAAACCTATCAGGAATATGAACGGGATGAACTGCTGGAGGAAATCTACCGTAGGCTGGGCAACTCCGAAGCGCTGACAAAACTCCTGTATCAGAAATTCAGATCGTTTCACACTACGGATACCTTGCAGGCGCTTCTGGATGTGATTGGCCATGATAAACGCGATGAAGTTATTGCCGATGAGGTGACGCACATTTTGAATAGCGACGGACTCCAGGAGTCGGATGCAGAATTTCTGATTGCTATCGGCAAGATGGATGAAGCAGAGGCCTATATTTTGGAACGTGCAGACCAGCTCGATGGCAATTATTACGGCAGTCTGCTTTCACTTGCTGAAGCAATGGAATCAGATAACCGGCATCTTGTCACCACCCTGATATACCGCAGCTTATTGATATCCATTCTGGAGCGCGGCTACACCAAGGCGTATCCACACGGTGTCCGGTATCTGAAGAAGCTGGACAAACTGTCTGGGTTGGTAACTGACTGGAAGGATTTTAACAATCACGAAGCATTCAAGGAACAGATCATTCAGGCTCATGGCCGCAAACGGAGCTTCTGGTCAAAATATGAGGTGAAAAAATGAATGAACGATTTTATCTGCTTAAAATACAACTCCTTGATATCGAACCGGCTATCTGGCGGAAATTTGTGGTGCCTGCCAACATTACACTGGACCGGCTGCACGATGTCATTCAGATTGTCATGGGCTGGACCGACAGCCATCTCCATGAGTTTACCATTGGGAAAAAGCGGTACACTGAATATCCGGAATCGAAGGAGGATGGTCTTGCGTGCGGAAGATACCGGCTCGTTAATCTGATCAAACGAAAGGGCCGGACTTTTGGATATGTCTATGATTTCGGGGACTGTTGGAAACATGAACTACTTATCGAAGAAAGCCGCTATTTCAACCCCGAACTGAGAACCCCTATCGCTTGTCTTGACGGCGCAAGAGCCTGCCCGCCTGAGGATGTGGGTGGAGTGACCGGTTACTTTGAATTCTGCACAGCGCTGAAAGACCCGGGACATGAAGAGCATGAGAGCCACATGGAATGGTTTGGTGGAGAATTTGACAGCGAGCAATTTTATCCCGAATTGGTCAATTGGGAATTGATGAAATATCTGCGCTGGTCCCGGGACAGGTACCAAAACTGGGGATGGAATGCATGAGCAGAATCAAAAAAAACAGGGAAAAGGCGAGAATGAAATCCATTGATGCTGACTATGAAAATGGGTGACTTGTCTCCCTGGTATCGTTGATCGACATCCGCTCCAATTTCTTCTACAGGCGCATCGTATCCTGCAAGCTATGGTTTCTCAATCGCGCGCAACCTGTCTACTTTGCTGACTTTTTGCTTTTACGAAATCAGGATACCAAACAGTAAATTTAATAGCACCGATTAGGACAATGATAATAATCCCCCAAAAAAATATATTAGGATTACGCACATAAAGGTACGACAAGAAAGCATTGATTGCAAATGTAATACACCAAATTACAGTAATAGTGCGGTTAGTCGTATAAAATTTTGGTGTATTCCAAAACTCAGGATTAACTTTCTCGTATGCATACTGTATGGTAAATGGCTTCCTAAGAGCCAATGATATCACAGCAATCAGAAACATAGCAACATTGCTGAGAGGTGCAGCATATTTATCGACCCAAACAGCCATTGAGAAAAAGGAAATCCCTGTCAAAATAAAAAAGAATATCAATGTGCCCAAATCGAGAATCTTTACATTTCCTTGTTTGACATTTTTAATATTCAAAAAAATAACCATCACCATGGCCGCCAGAGCACCTATTTGATAATTATTGTTGCCGCTTATGACCCAAAAAATAATCCATGGTAAAAAACTTAAAAAAATACCCATTTTTCTCCTCCATTTTTTCTAAATCATGACAGAGAAAGGAACAGTAACTAATGCCTAAAAAGGCAAGCAACTTAAGAAGATATGGTGCTACCAAATATACAGAAAACTAATCGTGCTGAAAAGTCGTGACGGATTAAAGATCAAGTTGACTGGAAAGCCGCTTGATGTCATTACTTGAATCCAGATTTTTGACATAATGACTTCATGACAAAATACAGGAGGCAACGACCATGAGGATACTGATAATCACTGCGAATGGCTTTGAAGACTCGGAGCTTATCTGCCCTGCATACAGATTCAAGGAAGAGGGCTTCCAGGTGGATATTGCAGTGCCGGAATGGGGAGAAGTCATAGGTAAAAAGGGTTATGTGGTGAGCGCCAACCTGTCATTGGACGATGTTGAGCCATCTGCGTTTGATGCCCTCTACCTGCCAGGCGGCAAGGCCCCTGCCAGTCTCAAACACATGCCGGATGTCCAGAAGATAGTTCAGGCCTTTGAAAAGGAGAAAAAGCCCATAGCTGCAATATGCCACGGCCCGCTCATATTAGCAGCAGCTGGCATACTCCAGGGCAGAAAGGCTACCTGTTACTGGAAAGTAGCCGAAGACATCGAGGATGCCGGGGCAAAATACGATAACGTGCCAGTCATCAGGGACGGCAATATAGTTACCGCCAGGAAGCCGGAGGACATACCATATTTTATGAAAGAGATAATTGGCCTGCTGAAAGAAAAATCCAGCAATGACGGTGCAAACGGACTTTAACACATATCCAGCTCAAGGTTGCACAGGCCGCCCGGTTATCCAGGCAGGGACGACCTTTAATACCTCAACTATCCTGTCTGCCGTCTTTCCGTCTCCGTAAGGGTTGTGGCAGGCGGCCATCCTGGCATAATGCGCCTTGTCGTTAAACAGGCGTTCAGCCTCGGTTACGATCCTATGCCTATCAGTGCCAACCAGCCTGACCGTGCCTGCCTCCACTGCCTCGGGCCGCTCTGTTGTATCCCGCATTACCAGAACGGGCTTGCCAAGAGACGGGGCCTCCTCCTGGACACCGCCAGAATCAGTAAGGATAAACAGGCAACGGTCCATGGCCACTACGAAAGGTGCGTAGTCCAACGGTGCAATCAGATGAACATTTTCCAGATGTCCAAGGATGCGGTAAACAGGCTCCTGGACATTGGGATTCAGGTGCACAGGGTACAGGAAATGGATATCCGGATGGATCTCTGCAAGGTCTCCAATGGCACCGCAGATATCAAGAAACCCCTGGCCGAAATTTTCCCTCCTGTGGCCTGTTATCAGGACATAAGGCCTGCTGTCTGAAACGATTTCCTGGGCTGTGCCATAGACATTTGGTAGATCTGCAAGCTGCGTCATCATCTTTCTGACATGAAGCAATGCGTCTATTACAGAATTGCCGGTCACCCAGACGGTATCGGGAGACACGTTTTCTGAAATCAGATTTTCCCTGGAGCGCTCCGTAGGGGCAAAGTGCAGGCTTGCGATACGGGAAGTCATGCACCTGTTGGCCTCTTCCGGGAACGGGGCATGAATATTGCCCGTACGAAGGCCGGCTTCCACGTGACCGACAGGTATCCCCTTGTAAAATGCAGCCAGCGCACCCACAAAACAAGTGGTGGTATCACCCTGTACAAGCACCAGGTCAGGACGTTCCTGTTCGAGCACATCACGGACAAGCACCAAAGAACGGGCTGTTATGTCAAACAAGTCCTGGTCAGGACGCATGATGTCCAGGTCGTAATCAGGCTGGAGGCCGAATAGCTCCAGCACCTGGTCAAGCATCTGGCGGTGCTGGGCGGTAACGCAAATACGTGAGATCAGCCCGGGCTCCTGATTAAGGCGCATGATTACAGGAGCCATCTTGATGGCCTCTGGGCGGGTGCCGAATATCGAGAGAATCTTCAAACCAGAACAGCCTCAGAAAACGCCCGTAACCCTGTGGTGGACAATTTCCGCTATGTCCCGGCTTATCTTTTTCAGGGCGGTATCCTTGTGATCCTCTGTGGTCATGATATCCTTTGCCACGTAAAAGCCTTCCTCCCTGTATATGTTTGCGCTTTGCCAGATCTGCTTGCCCGTCTTGGCGTCAACGAGCTTTATGGCGCATTCCACGCCAATGCGCCTCTCCACTGCCACATCGTAGCGGACATACGAAAGCCCTGTGGTATAGGCACTGACCACCCTTCCATCCAGGATTATGTCCGCCTCATCCTTCGGCACCAACTTAAGGCCACTATCCCGGAGAAATTCCTCGCGGAGCTCATCTGTTACCCAGGTGCCAAGCCTTAGCTCGTTGCTGTCATTCTTCACAGGCGCAACATAGATGGTCTTTACCCAGGAAGGCAGCTGGAAGTTGGACTCCTGCCTGTGGTAACCGCAGGATGCACAGCAAAACAACAGTGCAACAGCCCATAAAAATACTGTTTTCCGCATATTGACGGCCCTATACCACAATATTCAGTATCTTGTCTTTTATATAAATGACCTTGCGCACACCCTTGCCTTCCAGATGACGCTGCACATTCGGCTCCTGCATGGCCAGTTTCTCAACATCTTCCTGGGATGCACCTGCAGGGGCCTGTATCCTCCCTCTGACCTTGCCTTTAATCTGGACCACTATAGTCACGGTTTCAACAGATGCCGCATCACTGTCTGCCTCTGGCCATGGTTCAAGAGCCAGGGGCTTGGAATGCCCTAACATCTTCCACAGTTCTGCAGTCATGTGAGGCACCATTGGTGATAACAGTAGCAGCATGGCTTCAATGGCCTCAAGGGCCACGGGCCACAAACCCTCTCCTGGAAGCCTTTCAATGGAATCCTCCTTGAGCAAGGGGGACAACTCGTTTGCAAGCTCCATGACGGCACTTATGGCAGTATTGAAATGGTATCTTTCCTCTATGTCCCTGGTGACCTTTGCAATGGTCTGGTGGGTCTTCTGCCTGAGTCTCTTGAGCTCAGGATGCATGGAAGCTGCATTTTGCATCCCGGAGTTACTGGCATTGCCTGACTTCCTGAGGGCTTCAATGTTGTCAGTCACCAGGCGCCATATCTTCAGAAGGAACCTGTGGGCCCCTTCCACACCCCTGTCACTCCATTCCAGGTCCCTCTCAGGCGGCGCAGCAAAGAGTATGAACAGCCGGACCGTATCGGCCCCGTAGCGCTCTATCATGGTATTCGGGTCCACCACGTTGCCCTTGGACTTGGACATCTTGGCACCATCCTTGAGCACCATTCCCTGGGTAAGCAGCCTGTCAAACGGCTCGTCCGCAGAGAGATAACCCAGGTCCCTGAGCACCTTGGTAAAAAAACGCGAGTACAGGAGGTGCAGGATGGCATGCTCTATGCCTCCGATGTACTGATCAACAGGCAGCCACCTGTCCACCCTTTCCCTGTCCAGAGGCATGGTGTCGTCGTCCCGGCAGATGTAACGGGCAAAATACCAGGAGGATTCCACAAACGTATCCATGGTATCCGTTTCCCTGCGGGCAGCAGCCCCGCACTTTGGACACGTGGTTTCGTAAAAACTCCTGAGCTCAGGCAGGGGAGAACGGCCCTTTGGATCGAATTCCACCTCAGCAGGCAGTTTTACAGGCAGATCCTCCTTTCTGACAGGCACTGCGCCACAGTTCGGGCAGTATATCACAGGGATGGGCGCACCCCAGTAACGCTGCCTGGATATTCCCCAGTCTCTTAACCTGTATGTGACCTTGCTGCTGCCCTTGCCCTGCTGTTCCAGGAATTCCACGATGGCCTTCTTGGCCTCTTCGTTGTCCAGGCCGTTGAACTCTCCTGAATTTACCAGGATGCCTGGCCCTTCCCATGCCTCTTCCATGGCGTCAGGATCTATCTTTTTATCTCTCGGGGCTATCACAAGGCGTATGGGCAAGCCGTACTTGCGGGCAAATTCAAAATCCCTCTGGTCATGGGCAGGGACCGCCATTACAGCCCCTGTACCGTATTCCATAAGCACGAAATTGGCTATAAATACCGGCACTTCATCGCCGGTTACTGGATGAAGCACATAACTGCCTGTAAAGATGCCCTCCTTTTCGGTTTCGCCATATCTCTCTGCCTTGAGGGTCTTTTCCCAGCGTTCTATAAAGTCTCTTACAGCCTCTTCCTGGCCGGTGCCCCTGGAAAGCTCCAGGGCCATGGGATGCTCAGGCGAAATACTCATGAAAGTCACGCCGAACAGGGTATCAGGCCTGGTGGTGAATACCGTGAGAGCCTCTCCACGCCCTTTCAAGGGAAATTTGATTTCAGCGCCTGTGCTCTTGCCAATCCAGTTCCTCTGCATGGTCAGAACCTTCTCAGGCCAGTTTTTCAGCTTGTCACAGCCTGCCAGCAATTCTTCAGCATAAGCGGTAATCCTGAAAAACCAGCCGTCCAGTTCACGCTCCTGGACATCGGTGTCACAGCGCCAGCATTTACCATCCTCCACCTGCTCATTGGCCAGCACGGTCTGGCACTGTTCGCACCAATTCACCCTGGATTTTTTCGTGTATACAAGGCCCTTTTCCATCATCTCTATGAAAAAGAGCTGTTCCCACCTGTAATAATCCGGATCACATGTGGCAAGTTCCCTGGACCAGTCATAGGACAGGCCCATGCGCTTCAACTGCTGGCGCATGTAATCTATATTTTCATAGGTCCACTTTGCAGGATGGATGCCGTGCTTTATAGCTGCATTCTCAGCAGGCAGGCCAAAGGCATCCCAGCCCATGGGATGCAACACGTCAAAACCGCGCATACGCTTAAACCTGGCGATGACATCTCCGATGGAATAATTTCTCACATGGCCCATGTGAATCCTGCCTGACGGATAGGGGAACATCTCCAGGCAGTAATAGGGCCTGGATGCCTTCCGGTCATCCAGCCTGAACAGGCCCTCTTTTTCCCAAAAGTGCTGCTGTTTCTGCTCTATCTCTTTGAAATCGTATCTCATATTCATGCTCTGAATTTTCAGGCAACCCGGCTGCCCTGCGACTGAACCACATGCTGACCATCCAGCTTCTTGCTGCACACCTCCTGAAACACTGAATCCAGAATGCCGTTTACAAATCCGGGAGAATTGGCATCCCCGAACCTCTTGGCAAGCTCCACCGCCTCGTTTATGGCCACCCTGGGCGGTATGTCCGGCACATGACAAAGCTCAAAGATTCCCAGCCTCAGTATATTCCTGTCCACTGCAGGCATCCGCTGAAGTTTCCACTTGCGGGAAAACCGCTGTATGACTTCATCCAGGGCCTGGCGCCTGGAAAGCACACCTGTAACCAGGGACTCCACAAAACGCCTGAGTTCCGGGTCCTCTTCGGACCCATTTGGCGCAAGATCCTTTTCATACTGTTCTATGGCCACCCTGGCAAAATCAGAGGCAGCCTCTTCCGCATCCTCAGCCCAGTCTGCCTGGTAAAGGATCTGGAGGGCAATGGAACGCCCAACACGCCTTCCTGCCATCAGGCATCTATCTCTTTCAGCAGGTTTGCCATCTCCACAGCGGCAAGGGCTGCATCCCAGCCCTTATTGCCGGCCTTGGTGCCGGCCCGCTCTATGGCCTGTTCTATGGTTTCGGTGGTGAGCACACCGAATGCCACAGGACAGTCTGCCTTCATGGCCACCTGTGCTATGCCCTTGGATGACTCTGCTGCCACGTAATCAAAATGCGGTGTTGCGCCCCTGATTACACAGCCCAGGCATATCACGCAATCGTATTTCCCTGATGCAGCCATGCGCTTTGCCACCAGAGGAATCTCGAATGCACCTGGAACCCATGCCACTTCTATATCCTGATCCTGTGCACCATGACGCACAAGGGCATCCAGGCTCCCTCCCAGGAGCTTACTGGAAATGAACTCGTTAAAACGCGCGACCACTATGCCGACCTTCAATCCCTGGGCATTGAGGTTTCCTTCAAAATTTTTTGGCATCTGAATCTCCCCTTTTTGCTCAATCGATGTGCAGAAGATGGCCCATCTTCTCTGCCTTGCACTTGAGATAATTGATATTTTCCTCTGACGGCGGGATCTCTATGGGCACCCTCTCTACCACTTCCAGTCCATAGCCCTCAAGGCCTACTATCTTCTTGGGATTGTTGGTCATGAGGCGCATCTTCCTGATACCAAGGTCCCTGAGTATCTGGGCGCCAACACCATAGTCCCTGAGGTCGGCCTTGAAACCAAGCTCTTTGTTGGCCTCCACGGTATCCTTGCCGTGATCCTGGAGCTGGTAGGCCTTCAGCTTGTTCAGCAGGCCTATGCCCCTACCCTCCTGCCTCATGTAAAGGAGCACTCCCCTGCCCTCCCTGCCGATCTGGAGCATGGCCCGCTGGAGCTGGGGGCCGCAGTCGCACCTGAGAGAGCCGAACACGTCACCTGTCAGGCACTCGGAGTGAACCCGCACCAGGATCTCTTCGTCCGGGCGTATTACAGGATCACCGAGGATCAGGGCAAGATGCTCGTGGGTATCCAGTACAGAGGTGTAGGCTATGAGCCTCCATTCGCCACCGAACCTGGAAGGCAGCCTTGTTTCCACTTCTCTCTTCACAAAGGATTCTGTCTTGAGACGATATGCAATGAGATCTGCAATGGTTACTATCTTAAGACCGTGCTCCTGGGCAAACACCTCAAGATCAGGCATCCTGGCCATTGTGCCATCGTCCTTCATGATCTCGCATATGACACCTGCAGGCTTGAGACCTGCAAGTCTCGCAAGATCCACAGAACCTTCTGTCTGACCGGCCCTGACCAGCACACCACCATCTCTTGCCCGCAGAGGGAACACATGACCGGGCGTGGCTATGTCTTCAGGGCCACATCCCTCCTTCATAACAGTCTGGATGGTGGTAGCCCTGTCATGGGCAGAGATCCCTGTTGTCACGCCCTTTCTGGCCTCTATGGATACGGTGAAAGCAGTGCCGAAACGTGATGTGTTTTTTGACGCCATCATGGGGAGGCCCAGCCGGTCCACCATGTCGCCGGTAAGGGCAAGACATATCAGGCCCCTGCCATACTTGGCCATGAAATTTATGACCTCAGGAGTGACTTTTTCCGCTGCAAGGCATAGATCTCCCTCGTTTTCCCTGTCCTCATCGTCCACAAGGATGACCATTTTGCCCTGTTTTATATCTTCAATTGCCTCTTCAATGCTTGCTTTTGCCATAATTATCCAAAACTCCAATATTTTCCAATATTTTCTGTAAAACACAGACTATCCAAAACCTGTAAAAGTCCTTTATCTTAGCATACTTTTCCAAGATCCGGGCATTGCCGCTGGATCACAGAAAACCGAAACGCGCCAGCAGTTCCCTGTCAACGCCCTGTGCCGCCTCTTCACTGAAAGAAGCCTCTTTGCCGCCTGTGGCAGAGAGCAACTTTTCAATATACTTTCCTATGATATCCAGCTCAATATTAACCTTGTCTCCCGGCTTCCTCATGGCCATGGTGGTACGTCCGGCAGTATGAGGGATAACAGCCACGGAAAAGCCTCCCCTGGTACAGGAATTGACCGTGAGACTGATGCCGTCAATAGCCACTGAGCCCTTCTCAATGAGGTAGCGGTCGTATGCTGGATTCATCTTGAAGGAGTAGATTGTAAAATCTCCCTGGCTCTGCCGTTCCTCAACCATGGCAACACAATCAACGTGGCCGCTGACTATATGACCTCCGAGGCGGTCGGAAAGCCTCAATGCCCGCTCCAGGTTGACCCTTGAGCCTGGCCTTAGGCTCCCCAGGGTAGTCCTGGAAAGCGTCTCCGGTGAAACATCCACTGAAAATGTCTCGGCATCAAAAACAGTGGCTGTCAGGCATGCGCCGTTCACTGCTATGCTCTCGCCAACCTGGGGGTCGTCAATATCAAAATCAGGCCTTATCCTGAACTGCACGCCTCTGGATACGGACGTAATGCCGACAATGGTTCCAAGACCTTCTATTATGCCTGTAAACATAGAATTATCTTCTCCACAGGCTGTCCAGATCAAATATTGTGCCCCTGACCAGCCAGTTGTCACCGAGCCTGCTTATTTGGGCATCCTTGAGCCTTGCGGCCTCACCCAGCATCTCTGCCCCAAGGCCGCCTATGGCCTCTCGTGCCGAGCTTCCGCCAATTATCAGTGGCGCGTAGAAAAAAAAGGACTCATCAACCAAGTGCGCATCATAGAAACTGCCAAGCACACCCGCCCCTCCTTCTACAAGAATGGACTGGATACCCATAGCGCCAAGATAATCCAGCAAGGCACCTGCATCCGGCCTTCCATGGGAATCAGGAGGAAATTTTTCAACCTTTACCCCCCTTTCCTCTAACAGCTTCTGCTTTTCCCTGTCCGGCCGGGTTACTGCCACCAACACAGGAGCGGTATCGGAAGGCTTAAAGCACTGGGAACCGGCAGGGCTTCTCAACGTGCTATCGAGTATAACCCTCAGCAGGCTCTTTGGCACGGCATCTTTGACACCCGGCCTCCAGGTAAGGCCGGGATCATCTGCTTCCACGGTCCCGCGGCCAACAAGGATGGCATCGCTCATCTTCCTGAGCTTCTGGCCGTATCCCCTGGCCTTTTCATTGGTTATCCACTTGGAATGGCCTGTCCTTGTGGCAATCCTGCCATCCATACTGCATGCCGTCTTGGCCCGCACCCACGGCCTTCCCTTCTTCACCGACTTGGCAAACGGGGCAAGTATCAGCCTGCACTCCTGTTCCAAGAGGCCTGTTTTCACCTGCAAACCCCTTGAGCGCAGAAATTCCGCGCCTCCGCCCTTGACCGAAGGATTCGGGTCCAGGGCGCCTATAAACACACGCCTTAACCCTGCATCCAGTATGGCCCTGGTACATGGAGGTGTCCTGCCGGTATGATTACATGGCTCAAGGGTGACATAGATATCAGCGCCCCTGCAGTTTTCACCAGCATCCTGTATGGCATTAACCTCGGCATGAGGCGTACCGGCCTTCCTGTGGTAGCCCCTGCCCACCAATTTTCCTTCCTTGACTATCACGGCTCCAACAGCAGGGTTGGGAGTGGTGAAACCCAGGCCCTTTTCCGCCTGCCTGATGGCAGCCCGCATAAAACGTCTGTCCTGACTGGTAAATCCGTTCATCTTTTCATATTCTTCAGTAATACCGTGGTACCTGTTATCTCAGGAACGCTCAACATGCCGGCCTTGACAAACATATCCAGACATCGCCAGGAACCACAGCGAACTATCACAAGATAAGTCATGTTTTGAGCATGACAATAAAACTCAGCGGCATTATTGTTAAAAAATGGCATGTAGTCAACTCGGAGCAAAAGCAGGCCTTGAATTTTTTCCATCCTGAGTGTAATTCAACTATAATAATTAAAAACTGAAAGGAGGCAGAACATGAACATTCTGGTCATTGGATGCGGATCGTACATGGACGCCGGTTACGGCTGCCCTGGAGAGTACAAGTGCATAAATGCCGTCAGGGAAAAAAACGGTGAATTCGCCAAGTATGACGACCCTGTCATTGTTGGATTCCTGCGCTGTCAATGCCCTGGCAGAGCAACAATTTCCAATATAGGCGAGGTAATGAAAAACGTAAAGGTTGATGCAATACACCTGAGCAACTGCATGGCAAAGGCAGTTCCCATGTGCAAAAACCACGATTTCGAACAGTTTCAGAAAATAGTTGAGGAAAAATTCAAGGTACCCTGTGTGCTGGGCACCCACGCATACGGTTAAATTTTTCTAAGTGATCTTTGCTGACAGACTTCATGGTAAGCGTTCACAGGGCACCACATCTGCTGTGTTGGCGGGCGCTTGAAGTACAGGGAGTACGACTGCGCGCCCGTCGCCTTGCATCTGCGGCACTCTGTGAACGCTTATAAAATGGGGAAGGTGTGCCACAAAACTCGACATAACCCTGTGATCAGTTACACTTCATGTAATAACAGGAGGCCTTCTCCAGGGAGGTTTCCTGCCAATTGATGACAGGCCAAAATGCACTTATCCCGGGTAACCGCTTGATTCGTAACTGCTCAAGCGGTTACCTGCAAAGCAGCCTTTTTAAGAGAGTATCTGATAGTCTTCGGGCAGAAATTCACCCATGGTGGTACTGCCTGCCTCCACACGGGACAACCTCCTCAGAAAGGACTTGAACCTCATCACATCATCAGGAGGCACGATGAAACAGGGAACATCCCTGTTGGTCTTTATGACGCCCTGCTGCGCATCCGCCATTTCCCTGGCCTCGGCCCTGTCTACATCGCACATAGGTATGATATCCAGGAGGTTTCCATACCAGCCCTGGCTGTCCATATGTTCCAGTATCTGGTAAACTGCCAGGCTGATGGTGACAAGGAAAGGCGGCATATCCGCCTGGCCTCCTTCTGTGCATAGGGTACTTGAACACATGGCCCTGCAGGAAAAGGGCCTGTACTCGTATACAGAACAAGAGCCTTCATCATCCAGGAACGGACATGGATCAAATGTTATTGGAGATGTCTCCTCCGGGATTGCCCTGCCAGCCAGGCACATTGCAGCAGTAGTATTTATGGTTGTACTGGGGACATAGTGATCCTGGAGCCTTGCCTTTTCCACCCTTTCCAGCAATGCCTTGTCCAGATTGCCTTTATTCAGCAGATAGGCTGTCTCCAGGCTGGTAGCTGAAACATTTGTAGTACAACATACGTGGCAACCCTTGCGGCACGCCACAGAAAAACCGCCTGCAAACTCGTCATAAAATGAATACAAGGCCCTGAGGGCAGAAAACCTGGACATATCTCACCTTTTTATTATTCCTGCCCCTGCTGTTAAAAGGGGCTATGAGCCCTTGCCAAATGTCTCGGCCTCTTCCCGGAGCACAGCTCCCTTCAGGCCAATAACCGTCTTCCTGACCTGGAAATGCGTGCCCGAATCCTCGATGGCCTTTTTAATGATGCCTATCATGGCCGAGCAGCATGGCACCTCCATAATCACGATAGAGATACTACGGATAGAATTCTTTTCAAGAATCTCCCTGAATCTTTTTACATAATCCGTGGCGTCATCAAACTTTGGACAGCCAAGCATCACTACCTTGCCCTTGACAAATCTCTGGTGATAATCCGGACAGGCTGCAGCCGCACAGTCGGCAGTTATCAGCAAATCAGCATTTTTGAGGAATGGCGCATGAGCAGGAATAAGCCGGATCTGGATGGGCCAGTGTCCAAGAAGGGAAACCGAAGTCCCTGAAAGTGACGGGCCTGATAAGCCTTGCCGGCCCGCAGGTTTCAGGTCCGCAACCTGTTCGGACGGACAGCCACAGGCTGCTCCCGGCACTGCGGATTCCGCTCTCCTGGCCTTGAGATACTGCTCCACAGCTAGCTCGTCGAAGTCTTCGGCCTCTCTCTCTACTATTTTTAGGGCACCGGTAGGACATTCACCCATGCACGCCCCAAGGCCATCACAGTATTTTTCTGCAACGAGCCTGGCCTTCCCCCCGATGATCTCTATTGCACCTTCCTCGCAGGCAGGCACACACTGCCCGCAACCGTCACATAATTCCTCGTCTATTTCTATGATCTTTCTGAGTAGTTTCATGGTCCGTATTTCTCCTGAATTTACTGCTTTTTATTCCCTGCCATCCGTCTGTTCCCGTTGTGTCTTCAGCTAAAATATGAAGTTCAATCCAGGATAATTATTCAGCATGGTCGATATAAACTCATTGACTTATGTCAATGGCTTCACAAGATACTGCAGCATAAACGCCGATAAGCATTAACATCGTCACCGGCCCAGCAAAAATTACCCATATGACAAAAATGTAATTTCCAATGTCAAATTTTACAAAATAGTAAACAACAGAAGGTAGGTTATTGCGAGTCCCGCGATACTATCTTTTAATATCAACATGTTATATCGTCAAAACTTCATGGCACGGCCATTGCTTAATATTCACGATTTTCACAAAAGTTTTTTGTTACAGGAGGTAAACATGAACACAATTTCGGCGGGAGATACAGCTTTTCTACTGGCCTCTGCGGGTCTTGTACTGCTCATGACCCCGGCATTAGGACTTTTTTACGGTGGCATGGTCAGGAATAAAAATGTCCTCGGAACCATCATGCATAGCCTGATCATGATAGCGCTTATCAGCTTTGAGTGGGTATTTATAGGATATACCATGTCCTTTGGGCCGGACATTGGCGGCTTCATCGGCGACCTTTCATGGTTTGGACTGGCCGGCGTGGGAACTGCCCCCAGCACAAGCTATGCCACCACGGTGCCCCACCTGGTATTCATGATTTACCAGTGTATGTTTGCCATCATCACTCCTGCCCTCATCACAGGGGCATTTGCAGAGAGAATGAAGTTCGGACCGTTTATCGTATTCAGCGTCCTCTGGGCCGTGCTGGTGTATAACCCTGTCTGCCACTGGATATGGGGAAGCGGCGGATGGCTGGGCCAAAGAGGTGTCCTGGACTTTGCAGGCGGGCTTGTAGTCCACCTTACCTCGGGTGCAGCAGCCCTTGCCGCTGCCATTGTAGTAGGTCCCAGGAAAGGATTCAGACGTGAAAGTTTCCTGCCGCACAACCTTCCCATGACATTGCTCGGCACCGGCCTCCTCTGGTTTGGATGGTTTGGATTTAACGGAGGAAGCGCACTTGCCGCAAACGGCGTTGCAGCCACTGCCTTCGTGGCCACTCACCTGGCGGGCATGGCAGGCATGACATCCTGGTGCATCATGGAAAAGTTCAGGCAGGGCAATGCCACCACGCTTGGAGCAGCATCAGGCGCCATAGCCGGTCTTGCCACAGTAACCCCGGCGGCAGGCTTTATAAGCCCGGTATCGGCAATGGTAATAGGCATCATTGCGGGTGTTGCCTGCTACACTGCCGTATCCATGAAAAATCGCTTTGGATATGATGACAGCCTGGACGTGGTAGGCATTCACGGTCTTGGCGGCCTGCTTGGCACGCTATGCCTGGGACTTTTTGCATCCAAGCTGGTCAACCCTGATGGGGCTGACGGCCTGCTGGCTGGCAACCCCGCTTTTTTTGCCACTGAGGCATTCGGCGTGCTGGTAGTCCTGGTCTATGCCTTTGCAGTAAGCTTCGTCCTGCTAAAGATAGTAAACGCCATCTTCGGTCTCAGGGTATCTCTTGAGGAAGAAGTCATGGGACTCGACCTGAGCCAGCACAGTGAAACAGCATATAACGAATAATATGGGAATATAGAGGAAAAAATTTATGAATTCCGGTGATACTGCTTTCATGCTTGTAGCCACAGCGCTGGTGATGTTTATGACCCCTGGACTTGCCCTGTTCTACGGCGGGCTCGTAAGGCAGAAAAATGTCCTGGGGACCATGATGCACAGCATTTTTTGCCTGGGCATGGTCTCGATTATCTGGGTGATTTATGGATACTCCATGGCATTCGGCCCTGACATTGGAGGATTTGTCGGCAGCCTGGACTGGATCGGCCTTAAAAGCGTGGGCCTGGCCCCGGGTCCGTATTCGGATACCATCCCGGACCTTCTCTTCTGCGCCTTTCAGCTCATGTTCGCCATAATAACACCTGCTCTCATCTCTGGTGCATATGCTGAAAGGATGAAGTTCAGCGCCTTTCTCCTGTTCACCGCGCTCTGGCTTACCTTTGTTTACCTGCCGGTATGTCACTGGGTATGGGGACAGGGTGGATGGCTCGGAAAGCTTGGCGCCCTGGACTTCGCCGGCGGCACGGTAATCCACATAAACTCTGCCTGCGCAGCACTGGCCGCAGCAATTTTTATGGGCAAAAGAAAGGGCTGGGGGCAGGAGGCCCTGCATCCTCACAACCTTCCCATGACAATATTGGGAGCTGCCATTCTATGGTTCGGCTGGTTCGGCTTCAATGCCGGCAGTGCTCTGTCTGCCGGAAAAACAGCAACCCTGGCTTTCTTCACTACCCAGATCGCCAGTGGATGCGCCCTGATGTCCTGGGTAGTGGCCGAATGGATAATTCAGGGGAAACCCACAACGCTTGGAGCCGTGTCAGGGGCAGTTGCAGGCCTTGTTGCAATTACACCGGCAGCAGGTTTTGTAGGGCCTCTATCAGCTGTAATCATTGGCATTGTGGCAGGGGCGCTATGTTACAGTGTCATATTTTTAAAAACCAGGTTTGGCTATGATGACGCCCTGGACGTAGTTGCCGTGCACGGCGCCGGGGGACTGTGGGGTGCCCTTGCCACAGGGCTATTCGCATCAGTTTACTGGAATCCTGACGGTGCCAATGGCCTTTTCTTTGGGAATCCCATTCAGTTTCTGATTCAGGCAGCAGGGGCAGGGGCATCCATTGCATACTCGCTTGTCTTGAGCCTTGTAATACTGAAAATAGTGGACACGGTCATAGGTCTCAGGGTAAGTGAAGAGGATGAAATCATGGGTCTTGACCTCAGTCAGCACAGCGAGATCGGCTATACCCAATAACGGAGGTAAATCATGAAGAAGATAGAGGCAATTATAAAACCCTTCAAGTTAGATGATGTTAAGGAAGGACTCAACGAAATAGGCATAACCGGCATGACAATTTCAGAGGTAAAGGGTCATGGACGGCAAAAAGGCCACAAGGAAATCTATCGTGGCGCTGAATACGTTGTGGATTTCATTCCAAAGATAAAGATAGAACTTATAGTGAACGCCGAAATAGTGGAGCAGGTGGTGGAAAAAATAAGGAGCTCTGCAAACACCGGCAAGATCGGAGACGGCAAAATATTCGTACTGCCGGTTGAAGACGTAATCAGAGTAAGGACAGGGGAACATGGCAAGGATGCCGTTTAACCCTGCTTTAACGTGATGCATGTGTTGTCTTGTCATCCATAAAACATGGGTTTTAGCACGCAGCAATTAATGGCAAACACATATGCAGGATACTAAAATACAGGAATCACATATAGCAGACGAGGAACTGGTAAAGTTTCTATCGCCGAGACAGGCCCTGGCAGCCCTGTGGGAGCAGGGCCTGTCGGGCGTAGAACTGCTTTTACACCATTCTTCCCTGGTGGACAATTTCATAAAAACAAGGTTCCACGATGCTGTCGGCAGAGACGCCAAGGGAATCTCACTGCTTGCACTGGGCGGATATGGCAGAAAGGAACTTTTTCCATTTTCCGACATAGACCTGCTTTTACTGTACCGGAAAGATTCCTACCAGCTAATCGAGCCGGTTACCGATGCAGTGCTGTACCCGCTATGGGATACCGGCGTAGAAGTCGGGCATGGCGTACGCACCATAAACGAATGTCTGGAAGATATCAAAAAGGACTTCTTTTTCCAGGTAGCCCTGATAGACAAGAGGTTCATCTGTGGCGACAAGGAACTTTTTACAAATTTGTCACAAAAATTCCTGGCAAGTTTCGATAAGGGCAGCAGGAAGACATTTGCGCAGGACATGATGGCCCACAGGGCAGAGAGGCACAGCAGATTCGGTGACCATACATATTTGCTCGAACCGAATATCAAGGACAGCAGAGGAGGAATGAGGGATCTTCAGGCCATGTTCTGGACCGGAAAGGTTCTATTCGGCCTGAGCACCCCGGCTGAATTCCATGAAGAGGGCCTTCTGAATCAGAAAGAATTCCAGGCACTGGAAGATGCCAAAAACGACCTGTTCATCATCCGCAACCGCCTGCACTATGCCAGCGGCAGGAAAAATGACAGGCTGTTCTTTGAATACCAGGAGGAAATCGCCAGGAAACTGCGTCTCTATGACTCCAGGGAAACCCTGGGCGTGGAACGGTTCATGAAGAAGGTCCATACAAGCCTGTACACAATCGCAACGGCATCCGACCTCTTCTTCGAACACGTGGAAGACGTGATAAACCCGCCAAAGGCCGGGAAGCCACACAGGAAGCTGGCGCCAGGCATAGAAATACTGAACAACAAGATATTCCTGACTGACGCAAAACTCCTCCTTCAAAAACCCTACCTGCTGTTCAAGGCCTTCAGCCTGTCAGCAGAGATGGAAATCCCTCTCCACTACCGGTCCAGACGGAGAATCGCATCACTGGTGGACAGGCTGGATGAAAAGGCGAGGAGGTCCAGGAGATGTGCCAGGTATTTTCTTGAAACCCTTGAGAAATCCCGCACTCCGCAAAGCCTGCTGCAGATGCTTGACACCGGCCTGCTTTGCTTCTTCCTGCCGGAATTAGAACATCTCAGGGCCCTTGCCCTGCACGATATCTATCACATAAACACCGTGGACAGACACATGGTGGAGACTGTCACGTGCCTTAACCAGCTAAAGGAAAGAAACAAGGGCCTCTTCTCAGAGATCCAGGACCATAAACTGCTGTTTCTGGCAGCCTTTCTGCACGACATAGGCAAAGGGCTCGGTGGCAGACATGCTGCAAGAGGAGCAGAGATTGCCAGAGGCATTGCGGACAGGCTAGCCCTGACTCCAGAGCAGTCTGATACCCTGAGCTTCCTCATAGAAAACCACCTGTTCCTGATGGACAATGCTACCAGGCGGGACCTTGAAGACGAATCCCTCATCCTGAAATTCGCCAGGCATATAAAGAGCATAGACAGGCTCAACATGCTTTATCTCATCTCCGTTGCAGATGCCAAGGCAACCGGCCCCAATGTATGGAATGAATGGAAAGAGGCCCTGTTGCTGGAAATATATCACAAGATAGCCCATCTCCTGCAACAGCATGATCTCATCGATCCTGACCGGATAGCTGCGGTCGAATGGATGAAGGAAAAGGTGTCCGAACTCATGGGTTCCGGGGAGATGAAGGCACTGGAAATCCTTCCGGAAGACTACCTGCTGAGTTTTACGCCGGAGGCAGTGGTCAGGCATCTGCAGATCAGAGATAAAATACAGGGCAACAAGGTCATCATAATCCCGGAGACAAGGGGGCATTACTGGTCCATCCTGCTGATGACCAGGGACCGGACAGGCCTTCTATCCAAGATATGCGGCATTTTTGCCCTTTATAACCTGAACATACTCCAGGCCCAGATATTTACGCTTAAAGACGGGACGGTAGTGGATGTCATAGACGCAGGTCATCTAATGGACAGCGGCATGCCGGATGATATAGACTGGAAAGGCCTGGAAAACGATCTTGAAAAGGCACTGGACAACAAGATAGGGCTTTCGCACAGGCTGGCAGCGAAATTCGGGGCCATGGCTACCCAGGGCAGCAAGGTATCCATAAGGGCCAAACCCAGGGTAATAATAGATAATGAACAATCGGATTTTTATTCCATAATAGAAATATACACCAAGGATTCCCCCTGCCTTCTCTGCAGTATTACAAAGACACTGGCAGAGTTTGGAATCAATATATACAAGGCCAAGATAGGCACAAGTGGCGACCAGATAGTGGATGTTTTTTACGTGCTTAACAACCTGGGTGAAAAGCTCCAGGAAGAGGATTTTCTCAAGGAACTGAAAGATGCCCTGCTGTACTCTGCACAGAGCTGCGTATTATGAAGAAAATGAAGTGTTTTTTTTGTTCCTTTATGATAAAAAGGATGAAATCAATTTAAAGACCAAAGGAGGATTTTTCTTATGACCCCGAAGGAAGTATTGGACTACATCAAGGAAAAAGACATCAAGGTTGTTGACCTGCGGTTTCTGGACTTTCCAGGAGTATGGCAGCACTTTACCGTGCCTTCAACCGAGCTCAACGAAGGTTCTTTCGAGGATGGTTTCGGATTTGACGGCTCAAGCATCAGGGGATGGCAGCCCATTCACGCAAGCGACATGCTGGTTGTCCCGGACGCATCAACGGCACAGGTAGATCCCTTTTTCGAAGAGCCTACCCTGGTCCTCATCGGGGATATCGTTGACCCTGTAACAAGAGAAGCATACAGCAGGGATCCAAGAAACATAGCCAAGAAGGCAGAAACATACCTCAAGGGCACCGGCTATGGAGATACGGCCTTTTTCGGCCCTGAGGCAGAATTCTTCATCTTTGACGATATCCGCTTTGACAACGCATCAAATGGATGCTTCTACGAGGTGGATTCCATTGAGGGCATCTGGAACTCCGGAAGGGATGAATGCCCGAACCTCGGCTACAAGCCACGCCACAAAGAAGGTTACTTCCCGGTTCCACCAACAGACAAGCTTCAGGACATCCGCACAGAGATGCTTCTCACCCTGGAGGCACTGGGAATCGACACGGAGTGCCAGCACCATGAAGTTGCAACTGCAGGCCAGGCAGAAATCGACATGAGATTCAAGCCACTCCTCCAGATGGGCGACCAGCTCATGTGGTTCAAGTACGTCCTTAAGAACATTGCAGTAAAACACGGCATGACCCTGACCTTCATGCCCAAGCCCCTCTACGGCGACAACGGCACAGGCATGCACACACACATCAGCATCTGGAAGGACGGCCAGCCCATGTTTGCCGGAGACAAGCATGGTGGAATGTCTGAGATGGCCATGTATGCCATAGGCGGCATACTGAAGCACTGCCGCGCCCTCTGTGCCTTCACCAACCCGTCTACAAATTCCTACAAGAGGCTGGTTCCAGGATTTGAGGCACCTGTAAACCTTGCATATTCGACCAGGAACAGGAGTGCCGCCATCAGGCTGCCAATGTATTCCGCATCTCCAAAGGCCAAAAGGATAGAATTCCGCACACCTGATCCATCCTGCAACGGATATCTGGCCTTCTCCGCCATGCTCATGGCAGTCATAGACGGCATTGACAACAAGATAGATCCAGGCGAACCCCTGAACAAGAACATCTATGATCTGCCACCTGAAGAACTGGCCAACATTCCTTCTGCTCCCGGCTCTCTCGACGAGGCGCTGGATGCCCTCAGGGAAGACCACGAATTCCTGCTGAAGGGTGGCGTCTTTACACAGGATGTCATCGACATGTGGCTGGAATACAAGACCGAGAATGAAGTAAATGCGGTAAAACTCCGCCCACATCCTTATGAGTTCTATCTCTACTATGATATTTAACAGCTACGCAGGATAGATACTCCAGCCATTTTACATTCGAGCCTGTAAGACAGAGGTAAAATGGCATTTCAAACAACAAGGGCTGCCTCTGTGCAGCCCTTGTTTATTGCAATCTATGCCAACACATGCAAGCATTTATTTCAGAGGCATCATATTGTCTCTATGTATGACCTCATCCCTGACCGCTTCCTTGTCTATCCTGGCCATGACCTCACTGCTGCGGCATCCTGTTATCTTTTTCAGGTCATCGGATGAATAATTGGACAGGCCCACTGCTACCTCCCTGCCCTGGGCATCGAGGCAGACTACGCAGTCTCCCTCCAGGAACCTGCCGGAAACCCCTGTAACGCCAACAGGCAGAAGGCTTCTGCCTTCTCTTGTAAGGGCTGTCACAGCGCCTGAGTCCAGGCTTATTGTCCCCTTCCTTTCCAGTGCAAATGCGATCCAGGACTTTCGGCCGTATATCTTCTTGTCTCTTGCAGGCATGAAAAACGTGCCGAGTTGCTCACCGGCAAAAAGCCGCTTGAGCACACGGGGGGTCCTGCCACCTGCTACTATCATGGGCAAGCCGCTGGACGTGACCATGTATGCGGTATGGAGCTTGGACTTCATGCCCCCCCTGCCGGCCCTGCCAGGATCATCACCGGCACTGGCAAGAATATTGTCCGTCACCCTTTCCACAAGGTCTATCTTCCTGGCGTCAGGGGAATGCCTCGGGTCCCTGTCGTAGAGGCCGTCTATGTCACTGAGGCATACGAGGAGATCTGCCTCCGCCAGGTTTACCACCAGGCCGGAAAGTGCATCGTTATCGGTGAACTGCAACTCTTCTGTAGCCACTGTATCGTTTTCATTTATAATTGGGATAACGTTCCAGTCTATAAGGGTCTTTATGGTATTCTTGGCGTTTACATAGCGCCTCCTGGGAATCAGGCCATCTCTTGTAAGCAGGACCTGGGCCACCCTGATCCTGTGTTCCTCAAAGGCCTCTTCATAAATCCTCATCAACAGCCCCTGTCCAATGGCTGCCAGGGCCTGTTTTTCAGGCACTGTCCTGGGAGAAGACATCTCCGGCATCTTACCGATACCGGCAGCCACGGCGCCTGAGGATACCATGATGACCCGGCGCCCTCCTGACACAAGCTGTGCCACCTGGGAGCAGAGATCCTTGACCACTTTCCTGTCCAGCCCGTTTCCGTCAGTAAGCACTGCGCTCCCGACCTTTATAACAACCTTTTCCGCCTTGGCGATTATCTCTTCGGGTGTCATCCGTTTCTGCCTGTTAATAGCCTTGACCATATTACTGCTTGCCTCTACAGAGATGGTAAAGCTGTTCCAGCAAGGGTTCCAGGCCTTGACCGGTATATGCGGAAATCCTGTACGTTTCCAGGCCCCTGCCCATAAAACGACCTTCAAGTTCTGCCATTTCCTGTTCGGAGACGATGTCCATCTTGTTCAGGGCAATCAACTGGGCCTTGTCCATAAGGGAGCTGTCAAAACCCTTGAGTTCAGCACATATCATATCATAAGTTGCAATAGCTGCATCAGCCCCCAGGGAGGCGTCTATCATGTGCAACAGGACCTCTGTACGCTCCACATGCTTCAGGAAATCCGTCCCCATGCCTGCACCAGCATGTGCCCCCTCTATGAGGCCTGGAATATCCGCCATGACAAAAGAACGCTCATCCGAAAGCTCCACCACTCCGAGATGAGGGACCAGCGTTGTAAAAGGGTAATCCGCCACCTTTGGCTTGGCAGCGGAAACCCTGGATAACAGAGTTGACTTTCCGGCATTGGGCGCGCCTACAAGGCCAACATCGGCCAGGAGCTTAAGCTCAAGCCTGAGAGTGCGCTCCTGACCAGGCAGCCCAGGCTGGGCATAGCGGGGCGCCTGGTTGGTGCTGGTCGCAAAACGGGCATTGCCCTTGCCGCCCTTGCCACCCCTTGCAGCAACCCATTTCTGGCCAGGCATTGTAAGATCGGCCAGCAGTAGGCCTGTCTCAACATCTCTCACCACTGTGCCCTGGGGGACCTTGATGACCAAGTCCCTGCCGGCCCTGCCATGCTGGTTCTTTTTCCTGCCTGCGACTCCCTTTTCAGCAATAAATTTCCTTTTATGCCTGAACATATGAAGCGTATTAAGACCTGTATCCACCTTCAGAATCACTGAGCCACCTGCCCCACCGTCACCACCATCTGGACCGCCTCTGGGCACATATTTCTCTCTCCTGAAGCTAACGCAGCCCTGGCCGCCGTCGCCAGCCTTTATATATATATCTGCCTCGTCTATGAAATTCATTTTATATTCAATTTTCTGGGTAAATATTCTAATAAATCCTTCCAATATACCTAAAAAGCCCTTTACCTGCCTGAATCAGAGATAATAGTTCAATTTCTTGATTACTTCCTCAAAATTGACCGAGGAATTTCAGCATGTTATCACCTTCATCCGATCCTTGAACCTCGGCAGGCTGTATCTGAATATAGGCATCATGAATGATTACGCCAAGTCACTTTATACCGCCACTGCTGTGACAGATGTGCGTCTTCTCCTCGTTCACCTTGGGGAAAACATCTTCTTCAAGATAGAGGCTGGCCTGCTTCCGGGCATTGAGCGCCACGTATCAGATCCTACCATTACCAGCCACGCCCTTGCGATTCGGATTGTCTTCCCCCTAGCCGAGGTGACGCCTGCGTGACGCAGACTGGTTTTGCCCGCCATGCCGGGCAAACTAAAAAGGCGCTCAAAAGAGCGCCTCTGAAGCTATAAATATTTTAGATAGTACTAAAATATCATGGACAGGCTCTGCTGAGCCGCGTTTGCTATATTTGCGAGCTGTTCCGGAAGGATTCCAAGGTATATTACACCAATGGCGGTAATCACCAGCGCAATTACAGTAGGCATTGCAACAGGCCCCCTGACAACATCCCTTACCTCATCCTTCATATACATCATGTAGATAACCCTGAGATAGTAGTAAGCACCGATAACACTGGTCATTACGCCAAGTGCGGCCAACAGAAAATAACCTTCCTTAATGGCTGCCGCAAATACATAGAACTTGGCAATAAAGCCTGCTGTTGGCGGCAGGCCGGCCATGGCCACCAGGAAGAGCCCCATCAGAAAGCCCAGGGCCGGATACTTGTATCCAAGCCCGCGATAGTCTTCCAGTGTCTGTGCGTTTCTTTCCTTACCATCGATAAGGTATATCACTCCAAAGGCACCCAGGTTCATAAGGGTGTAAGAGAACAGGTAGAACAAGACACCCATTCTGCCATCACCATTGGCAGCAATGATACCGACTGCCATATATCCTGCATGGGCTATGGATGAATAAGCAAGCATTCTCTTGACATTCTGCTGAGAGACAGCAATGAGATTGCCAAAAAACATGGTGAGAAGCGCCAGCCACCAGAGTACAGGCTTCCAATATGCTCCGAGAGCCGCAAGGTTTATGGTATTCTGGAAATCAGGCTGTCCGCTCTGGCTCAGCATAGGAGTAAAGGTGACAAACAACAACTTGACAAAAACACCGAATGCTGCTGCTTTAACCGCCGTGGCCATAAAACCGGTAATCACTGACGGGCTTCCTTCGTAGACATCTGGAGTCCACATGTGAAAGGGCACCATCGCCATCTTGAAAAACAGGCCTACTGACAGCATGGCAAAAGCAAGCAAGATGGCAGGGTTCGTATAAAGCCCGCCTGCAATACTCTGTGCAATCTTAGTGAGATTAATGGTTCCGGTAACCCCGTAAATTACAGCCACTCCAAAAAGGAAGAAGGCGGAACCAAAACTTCCAAGGAGAAAATACTTAAGGGCACCTTCCTGGGAAAACCTGTTGTTCTTCAGAAAGGCAGCCAGGGCATAGATTGCCAGAGACATTACCTCAAGAGTAATAAACATCATGAGGAGATCAACAGACTGGACAAGCCCTATCGCCCCTGCCACAGCATATATCATTAAGATATAATATTCTCCCTTCATAACATCGTTGTTCTGGAGGTAACCTATACTCATCAATGCAGCCAGCAAGCCGGAGAGCACCATGACTATAGATACAAATATACTGAACTTGTCAGCAGAAAAGATACCCATGAACACGATATTATGCAGGCCCCACTCCCTGGACATCATGTGCGCAGCAGTAAGGGCGAAGATAATCACCGTGAGCCAGCCAAGCCGCCTGCTTCGTACATCCTCGTCCAGTTTCAGCATGGCGATGTCCGCGAGAATCAGTATGAGACCAGCCACTATAAGAATCAACTGACCTCCAATCACCTGCCACAGGTGAAAAAAGTCAAATGAGAAATTAAGATCATTCATACCTATCTACTCCTTGGCCAAAGCAACTGTAACGCCAGGCAGCTCCATGCAGGAAGCCTGCTGGACATGGGACGACTGTTCCGGAGACTCTATCTTGACCTGACTGATAAAGTGATCTACTGAAACATGCATCTTTTTCAGGAAGAAATTCGGATACAGGCCAATCCAGAATATCAAAACTATCAAGGGTGCCAGGTAGGCTATCTCCCTGAGATTCAGGTCAGGCAGATTGTAATTCTTGGGATTTGTGACCTCACCGAAAAAGACTCTCTGGACCATCCAGAGCATATATACCGCACCGAGAATGACACCGGATGCTGCCAATACTGCAGCCACCTTGTTTACCTTGAATGTTCCAAGCAGTATAAGAAATTCACCAATAAAGCCATTGGTTGTAGGCAGGCCGATTGACGAGAGCGTAACTATCATAAAGATGGTGGAATAAATGGGCATTATCCTTGCAATGCCGCCGTATTCCTTGATAAGCCTTGTATGCCTCCTCTCGTAAACAACACCTACCAGGAGGAACAATGCGCCGGTAGATATACCATGGTTGATCATCTGGAGAACTGATCCTTCAACGCCCTGCCTGGTTAGCACATAAAGACCTAACATGCAGTATCCAAGGTGGGATACAGAGGAATATGCAACGAGCTTTTTGATATCCGGCTGGACCATGGCCACCAATGCCCCGTAGATAATACCTATAACTGACAGGGTTATTATGAGTGGAGCAAAATAGTCGGAACCTGCAGGGAAAAGCGGCATTGCAAACCTGAAGAAACCGTAAGTTCCCATCTTCAGAAGAATGCCTGCCAGGATTACCGAACCAGCCGTAGGCGCTTCAACGTGGGCATCAGGCAACCATGTATGCAAGGGGAACATCGGCACCTTGATGGCAAATGCCAGAGCAAAGGCTGCGAAAAACAGTATTTCGTATATCTTTGGTACACTTGTCCCGTACAGAGACAGCAGGTTGAATGTGATCTCTCCGGTCTGCTGCTGGTGAAAATAGACCAGCCCGATGATACACACCAGCATGAGCAGCGATCCAACGGCCGTGTACAAGAAGAACTTGATGGCCGCGTATATCCTGCGTTCACCGCCCCAGACACCAATGATGAGATACATGGGTATCAGCATGATTTCCCAGAAGACATAGAACAGGAAAAGGTCCAGGGCCACGAAAGTACCGAGCATGGCTGTCTCTAAGACCAGCATGGATATCTGGAACTCTTTCACACGGTTGTCTATGGCCTTCCAGGTTGACAGTATGGTCAGAGGCGTGAGAAACGTGGTCAGCAGCACCAACCAGAAAGAAAGACCGTCAAGACCAAGATGGTAACGGATACCATAGCTTGTTATCCACGCGTGATCCTCTACAAACTGGAATCCTGGTGTGGATGGATCAAAACCGAAATATAACCTCAGAGAGGCAAGGAAGGTTATGATACTGATAGCAAGAGCTATCCCCCTTATCATATTCTTCCCAGAGTCGCCTTTCTGCGACATGGCCAGTATGAAGGGCACCCCGAAAAGGGGTAAAAAGATCACGTATGTCAATATGGGTGCATTCATAGAATCCCCTATCTCCTCTTCCTATTCAAGGTCTCTTGCTCGAAGAATATGCCGTCCAAATATATCTGTTCTGTCCGCACAGTACGGCCCATCATCTGTACAGATAGAAGCAGGCTATGGCCACCAGACCCATGACCATAAAGGTTCCATAGGTCTGAACATAGCCGTTCTGTACCAGCCTTGCTCCGGCAGACAGGCGCTTGACCAGCCATCCCGGGCCATTGACACCTATACCGTCAATCATGAAGGCATCAACCACCTTCCACAACAGGACTGAGAAATAATATATAGGCTGAACAATCATCAGTTCGTATATCTCATCAACATAGTACTTGTTGTAGATGAGCTGGTAATGCCATGCATACTCCTTGGCCAGTTTCTCGGGCAGATCCTTGGCCCTGACCATATAGATATAGTAGGCAAGGCAGATACCGATGATTGCAACGATTACGGAAAGGCTCATGAGACTCCATTCCAGAGGCTCAGGCACATGTGGCACAGGAGCAACAGAGGACACAATGTGAGCTGAATGCTCAAAAACCGGCTCAAGAAAATGCTCCAGAAGGTTTGGAAGCCCGCCGAGTTTCTCACCGATTAATCCCGGGATGCCAAACCAACCGCCAATGAGTGAAAAAGTTGCCAGCACCATAAGCGGGAAGGTCATGTTAAGCGGTGATTCATGAACATGATGAGCCTGCTCCTCGGTGCCGCGGAATTCACCATGAAAGGTCATAAATATAAGACGGAACATATAGAAGGCCGTAACGCCTGCACCAATGGTGCCCAGCAGCCATATGAATTTCCCTGCCATAGGATAATACGGGAATGCAAATGCCTTGCCCAGAATCTCGTCCTTGCTGAAAAAGCCTGCGAAAGGAGGAAGACCGGATATGGCAATGGTGGCGAACAACATAGTTATATAGGTAATGGGCATCTTCTTGGCCAATCCACCCATATGCCTCATGTCCTGATCACCGCTCATGGCATGGATCACAGAACCTGAACAGAGAAAGAGACATGCCTTGAAAAAGGCGTGGGTCATCAAGTGAAAGATACCGGCCCAGTACGCCGTTACGCCCACACCGATAAACATATAGCCAAGCTGGCTGACAGTGGAATATGCCAGCACCTTCTTGATATCGTTCTGCAGTATACCCATGGTGGCGGCGAAAAGTGCCGTTAGGGCAGCAACCGATGAAACAACCAGCAAGGCGGTTGGTGCCAATGTATAAAGGACATTTGTCCTGGCCACCATAT
Organism: Deltaproteobacteria bacterium; assembly: GCA_026992735.1. Taxonomy (GTDB): domain Bacteria; phylum Desulfobacterota; class Dissulfuribacteria; order Dissulfuribacterales; family QOAL01; genus QOAL01. Next base: position 36,024 of record JALWYO010000033.1, on the reverse strand, counting down.
AAACACCTGCAGTAACCATGGTAGCGGCATGGATCAGTGCAGAAACCGGGGTAGGACCTGCCATTGCATCAGGCAACCACACATAGAGTGGAATCTGAGCCGACTTACCGGTTGCACCTATGAACAGCAGCACACAGATAGCTATCATAAATGGAGAGTTGATGGCTAATGCGCCATGTTCATACATCTCCAGAGCCTTTGGAAATACATCCTGATAGGACAATGAGCCGAAAGTCCAGAACATCAGGAACATGCCGAGGACAAATCCAAAATCGCCTATCCTGTTGACGACAAAGGCCTTCTTACCGGCGATAGCATTGTCATAGCCCTGGTACCAGAAACCAATGAGCAGATACGAAGCAAGACCAACACCTTCCCAGCCCACGAACATGACCACATAGTTGGCGCCGAGGATGAGCATGCACATGAAAAACACGAACATGTTGAGATATGCCATATAGCGCCAGTAGGACTCATCATCCCACATATACCCGGTACTGTATATATGGATGAGAAAGCTGATGCCGGTGACAATAAGGCACATCACCATAGACAGAGGATCTATCATGAAGGCCAAGTCTATATGGAAGCTGCCTACTGTCATCCAGTCCCACAGGGTCTGGGTCAACACCCTGTGCTCAGGCTCTAAGGCCAGAAGATCCTTCCAGATGAATAGAGCTACCAAAAATGAGAAACCTATGGTCGTGCAGGCTATGAAGGAGATAAGCCCCTTGCCAAATTTTTTCCCAAAAAGGCCGTTTATAAGAAATCCTAACAAGGGGAACAATGGTATTAAAAAGATATATTTCTCCATAACGATTCCCTTTTACTCTCCTTTGTATCTCCTGTCCCTAAGCCTCAAAAGCCGCTCACCATTTGAGTACATTGAACTTGTTGATATCCACAGAATGAACATGCTTAAACAGACAAATAAGAATGGCAAGCCCCACAGCCACCTCTGCTGCAGCCACTGCAAATATAAATAGCACCATAACTTGCCCACCCATGTCAGCCCTGGCCGCAGAAAATGCCACCAGCATCAGATTTATCGAGTTCAGCATCAATTCCACAGACATGAACAGGATCAATGCATTGCGTCTCGTAAGAAATCCGATTGTCCCAAGCCCGAAGAGGACGCAGGATAAAATTACATATTCGTTAATACCTGCCATTGTTATTCCCCTCAAATATTCTTCTTTGCCAGATAGATCGCCGCAACCAAAGCTACCAGGAGAAGTACCGAGGCCACTTCAAAATGCAACAGATACTGCTTGAAAAACATGTCGCCTATTAGTGCAGGATGCCCAAATCCGTCTGGCAACGTCTGCTGATGGAGCAGGTCTTTTACTCCCTTTGTGCCAATCGCCAGTACCGCTATCAGATAGGAACCGAGAAAGGCACCCAGGATGCGATACGACATGTTCTTCTGCACATTTTCCAGATCTTCATCTGGAGTAATAAGCAACATGATAACAAATACAACCAGTACCAGGATGGCACCTGCATAGATAGACACCTGAAAAATTGCTATCAGCGGTGCATGAAGATGCAGATACAGGGCAGACAGCGCAATAAACACAGTCAAGAGCCCCAAGGCACTTGGTAGGGCGTCCTTTGCCGTGATGGTAAAAAGTCCCGCACCCACGGCCATGATTGCAAATACAATGAAATATAGGTCCATTATATCACCTGCTCTTCTCCAGAATTATTAAGGCTTCCCTGTACAAGGATCCTCTCCTTCATTGGCCTATTTGGCCGACTTTTCCTCTGCCTTTTCTGTCTTGGCTTCTCCCGCTGCCTTTTTAGGTGCTGTTTTTGCAGCAGCAGTTGCTTTCTTGGCAGCCGGTTTCTTAGGTGCAGGAGGTGCATCTACCGGCACCGGCTTCTTAGGCGGCTTCAGCTTGCCTTCAGCCTTGGCCTGATGATAATTGGCAAGGAGCTTCTTCTTGTCATAAATACATGACTCCATATCATATTCTGCCAACTCATAACCCGGGCCAAGCACCAATGCGTTTTTAGGGCAGGCACTTTCACAGTTCCCACAGAATATGCAACGAAGCATGTCTATCTGAAAAGATGCCGAGTATGTCTTTCCAGCATACTTAGCTTCCTCTCCTTCAGCCCTCTTGCCGCGCTTTACGGTTATACACTTGGCCGGGCAAGCCTTGGCACACATTCCGCAACCAACACATAGCTCCTGTGCCTTGTTGTTCAACATGAGCATATGCGCTCCACGGAATATAGGCGCTATTTCCCTCCTGTCCTCGGGATACTGCCAACAGGTGGGAACCGTATGCGGCCCCTTTCTGAATGAAGCCTTGATATTAAAGACAAAATGTTTCCATGTGAGGCCAAGTCCTTTGGCTATTTCAACCAAATAGACCCGCTCTCCCAAGGTGTATTCCTTTTTTACTACTGGTCGTCTGGGCATGTTCTTCCGCTCCGACTAAATTGTTAACTGTACTAACAGTGCTGTTACAAAAAGATTAACCAGGCCAAGCGGAATCAGGGCCTTCCAGCCAAGTCCCATAAGCTGATCATATCTGAACCGTGGCACTGTCCACCGGACCCACACGAAGAGAAACAGGAAAAATGCCTGCTTGATGAAAAATACCATGAAGGAGGCAACGCCGTATGCAACCGGCCCTAGAAACTTGCTCATATCCACGTAAGGCAATGTCCAGCCACCGAAAAACAGGCTCACGGTAATGGCGGCCAAGGTCCCCAGGTTCACGTATTCTCCAAAGAGATACAGACCCAGATTCATCGAGCCGTACTCTGTATGATAGCCTGTGACTAACTCGCTCTCACACTCTGGAAGGTCAAAAGGTACACGGTTGGCCTCGGCATAAGCAGCAACAAGAAATATTATAAAGCCGAGAGGCTGCTTGAATATGCCCCAGTTAGGTAGAAACCCCAGGAAGGTGCCCTGTTGCAGAAGGACCATCTCCCGCAGGCTGAACGTCCCATAGAGAAGCACGATGGTCAGAAGAGCAAGGCCCATGGGTACTTCGTAAGATATCAGCTGGGCAGTAGCCCTCAAGCCACCCAGGATTGAATACTTGCTGTTAGATGCCCAACCACCGATAACCATACCATAGACGCCTATTGCACCCAGGGCCAGGACATAAAGGAAACCGATGTTCACGTCAGACACCTGGAGAATAATCTCCTTGCCTCCCAGTACAATCTTGTCGCCAAAGGGAACCACTGCGTATGCCGAAAAGGCAGGCAGTGCAAAAAGAGGCGGGCCGAGCAGGAATAATATCTTCCTGGCCTTTTCCGGCATGATATCTTCCTTGGTAAAAAGCTTTATGCCGTCAGCAAGAGGCTGGAGCAATCCGAATGGGCCAGCCCTGTTAGGGCCGAGCCTGTCCTGCATCATGGCCGAAGCCCTTCGTTCAACCCAGGTCATGACAACAGCAATAAGAAGTGCCCAAACCCAGATGAAAACGACTTTTATTAAATCAATCTGCCAGTCTGCCATAGATATGGTCCCTCCTACCTGTCAAGCTCACCAGCAATCACATTTATGCTGCTGAGACAGGCTATGAGATCTGAAATCATCTCGCCCTTTACCAATTCCTCGAATGCCTGATAGATCATATAGCACGGTGGACGAATCTTTATCCTGTATGGTTTATCTGATCCATCGCTCTTGATAAAAAATCCAAGCTCTCCATTTGGAGATTCTATGGCATGGTAGGCTTGACCTGCCGGAGGCTTGATGATCTTCGGCACCTTCTTCATGAGAGGCGCATCATCAGGCATTTCCTGGTACATGGCATAGGCCTGATCTATGATCTTGATAGATTCTTCCATCTCGAGCATACGAATCATGTACCTATCAAAGACATCACCATGTTTGCCCGTTGGCACCTCAAAATCAAACTCGTTGTACATCAGGTAGGGCTCGTCTTTTCTTATATCTCTCCTGGTGCCGCAAGCCCTAAGCATCGGACCAGTAAATCCCCAGTTAAGGGCATCCTCTTCGCAAAAAGCATTGACACCTATGGTCCTGTCCATCCAGATACGGTTATGAGTCAGCAGCTTGTCTGTTTCGTCATTTGCCCGCCTGATGGAATCCCTCATTTTGGGCCACTTCTGATGGAATCTGTCAGGCAAAGGTGCCTCTACACCGCCTATTGCACCCATAGAGTTGGTCAGACGTGCGCCATGATGCCACTCGAAAATCTCATATATCTCTTCACGCTGGATGATAAGGTAAAAGAACGGAGTCAGTGCCCCAAGATCAACGCCAAGTATGCCCACCAATACCTCATGGTCAGCGATACGGGCCAGCTCCATCATAATTGTGCGGACAAGCTGTGCCTTTGGTGGAACCTCTATGCCAAGAAGTTTTTCCACGGCAAGCTCATAGGCCACATTATTACAAATGGCAGAACAATAATTGAGTCTGTCGGTCAGTGGCAGAAATTGCTTGTAAGTGAAATTCTCGCCTAACTTTTCTACACCACGATGAAGGTAACCTATCTCCGGCTCGGCACTTAGAATAGTCTCACCATCGGTCCTGGTAATAACCCTCAGAGTGCCGTGCATAGCTGGATGTATAGGCCCGATATTGAGAGAAACATAATCCCCAACGTCGGCAGGGCCGGTCGTAATGCATACGGTTTCAGTAGCCACTCTTATCCTCCCCTAAACTCGCAGAACCACTTGCATCGGGCAAAAAAGTCTGCACAAGCAGTCTTTTCCCAAGGCCTGATCGAGTCTTTCAAACAGTATCGTAGTTAAGATGCCTCTCTTCACCCTTACCCTCGAGAGGGTAATCCTTGCGCAGCGGATGATCTTCAAATTCATCCCACATCAACAAACGCCGGAGATTCGGATGCCCGGTGAAATTGAAGCCATACATGTCAAAGGCCTCTCTTTCTGGCCAGGTTGCAGCCTTCCACAGACCCGTGACACTTGGAACATCCATATCGTCCTCTGGCACACGGACCTTAACCTGCACTCTCTCATCACGAGACAAAGACAGAAGAAGATAGATAACATCAAATCTGGGAGGCGGGGGGCCTTCCTTCTTGGGCTCCTCTTCCTCTTCATCCTTCTTCTTTTTCTTCGCCTTTTTGGCCTTGGCATAGAGATCCATGTTATCCACACCAATCACATCACTGAGGAAATCAAAGCCTGCCTTCTCTTTAAGAAGGGTCATGGCCTCAATAACCCGCGACTTAGGGATCTCCACACAGACATCACCTCTGAATTCCGTGATCTCCACTACATCCGCACCGAGACAATCCTTGATACGTTGTTCGAGGCTCATTTGTTAGCCTCCAATGCTTCTATTACCTTTTGACGGTTTTTATAAAGAGGATGATCTGCTTCAATCTTGTCTATCAGCTTGAGCAGTGCATACAAAATGCCCTCAGGCCTTGGCGGACAGCCAGGAATGTAGATGTCCACAGGGATTATAGAACCTATACCCTGCTGTGTTGAATAAGTCCTGAAAACTCCGCCGGTACAGGCACAGGCACCTACAGCTATCACCCATTTGGGCTCAGCCATCTGCGCATAGATCCTCTTCAGCACAGGGACCATCTTTTTAGTTATTGTGCCAGCCTCGATCAGCACATCACACTGGCGCGGCGTAAATGCCACGCGCTCTGCACCGAACCGGGCCATATCGTAGCCGGAAGCAAGGGCACACATAAGCTCAATACCACAGCATGCCGTACCATAAGGAAATGGCCAAGGAGACCTGCTTCTGCCCCAATTTATCAACTGTTCGGCCTTTGTAAGCAGCCAGCCCTCACCTTGAATTGCCTGAAAATTCATACTCCAGTCCCCACTATCGCCAATCTATAGCGCCTTTCTTTATGGCATAAACCAGACCGACCAACAAAACAAAAACAAAGATAAAGACCTCAAAAAATACTCCCCAGCCAAGTTGGGCCAACGCCTTGTATTTGACCGCAAGGGGATAAAGAAGAACTGTTTCCAAATCGAAAACAAGAAAAAGAACAGCCACCAGATAGTATCTGACTGAGTAGCGTTTATGACCGGGTTCCAGAAGCGGAACACCGCATTCAAAAGTGGTCGCCTTTTGTGGCCGCGGCCGAAAAGGACCAAGTAACGCCGATGCTCCCAGCATTGCCAGCACAACCAGCAATGACATTCCAAGATACATGACGATGGTTTCAAAACCGCTCATCATGTCAGGCCTCCTCTCTTAGCGATTTAGAGCTAAAATGAATGATGATTCAAAACCTACCACATCCCTATTGGCTTGGCAAGCACTAATAGAAATGTACATTTAGCCACAAGCCATTTTGAGAAAAATATCACTATCGGCCATTCAAATCAAGCAGAATGAATAATTATTCACTTTTTCGAGCGGGAAAACCGGCTGGCCTGGCGCCGTGAAAAGATTTGCAACTTTTTAAAAAGCCAGTAAAATAGTGACGTAATTCACGTTTGCATTGCAGAATTTATAATGCTGGAAAATGCGCAATGTCAGACAAGATGACAGGCTACTTTTCTGCCATCTGCCACTTCGCGCAGCGCTGGCAGTTCATTGCTGCATATTGATTCAGCAGCCGGACACCTGTCACGAAAGGCGCAGCCTGAGGGAATCATGGTTAGAGGAGGAACAGTTCCCGGGATGGAAGACAGTCTTTTCATGGATGCAGTGTGGCCGTAGGGCACTGATTTCAGCAAGCCCTTGGTATATGGATGCAGTGGATTCTGAAATACAAACTCCACTGGCGCCTCCTCTACAATATACCCGGCATACATTACCAGAACCCTCTGGGCGATGCGCGCAACAACGCCGAGATTATGGGTGATAAGCAGGACCCCCAGGCCCATCCCTGAAGCCAGATCGTCAAGCAGATCCAGTATCTGTGCCTGAATGGTAACATCAAGGGCTGTTGTAGGCTCATCGGCAATGAGCAAGTCCGGCCCACAGGAAAGTGCCATTGCAATCATTGCCCTCTGCCTGAGCCCGCCAGAAAGCTGGTGAGGATATTGATAATAGGTGAGTTCCGGGTCGGGAATGCCGACCATGGACATAAGCTGCAAAACATCATCTCTGGCCTCCTGTTCAGAACGCCCTTTGTGAAACAGGATTGCCTCGGAAATCTGGAAGCCAACCGTAAGCACTGGATTGAGCGCGGTCATGGGCTCCTGGAATACCATGCCTATACTGCCACCCCTGACTTCTCTCATTTCATGAAGAGAAAGCCTTAGCAAGTCCCTGCCTTTGAACATAATACTGCCCTTTGGAACAAAAAATCTATCTTCGGGATGGAGTCTCAGGATACTAAAGGCCGTAACACTCTTTCCACAGCCCGACTCTCCAACCAGACATACACGCTCTGCAGGCCTGATAGAAAAGGAAACGCCCCTGACAGGCTGTAAGGGGCGGGGTTTATTCTTTATAAATACATGAAGATTTCTGATCTCCAACAGGTCTGACGAACCTGACAAAGATATGGAAATCATTAGCGATTCTTTATGAGAAGAGTTGCGGGATCCAGAAACATCGGCGGAGCATCCGGGTCCGCATCTCCCTTGATAACCGTGATGTTTATCTCTTTCCTGGAGGGCTTAAGACCAATAAGAAACTGAAAGAGATCGGATACATCTTCAACTGTAGCGGGAAGGCTGCCGGGTTCCAGTTCCTCTTCGGGCTGCACCTTTACTGCAAACCAGACGGGGAAACCCTGTTCCCTGGCCACGATCTTGAATTCGGACAAGGCATCTCTGACTCCCTGACTGAAATTAAGGCCATCCACTATAACAAGCTGTGGGAAAAATATGCCCTGCTCTGTAAGGTCATTCAGCCTCTCTTCCAGCCTGGACACTGAAAAATCATCTGTCCTGAAGGTCATTATGAACCTGTGAGGCAAGATGGTTTCCCAGAGTTCGGATGTATTTTTGAGGTCGTATTCCCTGGCTATGTTATGAAAAACCTCTTCATACCAAAGACACACTTTTCTTACCGGCTGCGTAAGGCTGATGTGCAAAACATTTCTGCCCTTAAGCAGGTTATCCATGGCAAGTTGCACCAGAAAGGCCGTCTTTCCCACCCCGGCCTTGGCAAGAACAGCTCCAAATGCCCCTTCCTTAAGGGGTTCTTTTTCCTGATTTCCAAGTATTCTCAAAGGATTTCTCAGAATCAAATCCTGTTTCAACATGACGATCGACCTTTCTCTCAAGTATATAATTTGCCCCCATGCCGGCTGATCACTCTTTCCAGCCAGGGGATTGCTGCTGTTTAAAGGCAATTATGCGGCCTTCTTGTTCTTTTCCTGAACCTTTTTCACCAGTTCCTCAGCTATGGACTTAGGCACCTGGCGATATGATGCAAATTCCATGGTGAACTGGGCCTTCCCCTGTGTGGAAGAACGCAGATCTGTGGAATAGCCGAACATTTCAGACAGAGGCACTTCTGCCTCTATAACGCACATCTCTCCTTCATCCTGGGTGCCAAGGATCATGCCTCTTCTCTGATTCAGAGAACCCATGACAGCTCCCTGAAATTCTGAAGGGGTCTCCACAGCCACCTTCATAATAGGTTCAAGTATAATGGGCTTTGCCTTTTTAAACCCTTCCTTGAAAGCGCCCCTGGCAGCAGCCTGGAATGCGGTATCGGAAGAATCTACAGCGTGAGCCTGGCCATCATTGATGACAACCCTTATCCCGGTTACAGGGAACCCCAGGAGAAGGCCCTTGGCCAAGGCGCTTTTGAAACCCTTTTCAACCGAGCTGATAAACTCTGTAGGGATTGCCCCACCCACTATCTTGTTTACAAACTCGAATTCCTCTTCACACGGCTCCATGTAACCTGCAACCCTGCCGTACTGGCCTGCACCGCCTGTCTGTTTTTTGTGAGTATAGTTGAATTCGGCCATGCGGGAAATAGCCTCCCTGTAGGCAACCTGCGGTGCGCCTGTATGTACGATAGCATCATATTCCCGCTTCATCCTTTCTATGTATACCTCGAGATGCAGCTCACCCATACCGGAGATTATAGTATCCCCTGTTTCGTGATCCACCCTTACCCTGAAAGTTGGATCTTCCTTGGTAAAACGCGACAAAGCCTTGGACATATTTTGCTGGCTCTTGTTATCTTCAGGAACGATGGCCAGGGAAATCACCGGTTCAGGCACGTGCATGGATGTCATGGAATATCGGAGACCAGGAGAAGTAAAGGTATCACCAGAGGCACAATCAATACCAAAAAGGGCTCCTATGTATCCAGCCGGTATCTCCTGGATATCTTCCATTTCATCAGCATGCATCCTTACCACCCTGCCGACCTTGACCTTCCTGCCGGTCCTGGAGTTCACTATGAAATCGCCCTTTTTGAGGTTACCCTGGTAAACCCGTATGTAGGTCAGCTGACCATACCTGCCCTCTTCCAGCTTGAAGGCAAGGGCCACAAGCGGGGCATCGACATCGGAAGACAATATCACCTCCTGCTCATCGTTATCCAAGTCAAGGGCCTTGTTCACCACCTCCCCAGGATGCGGGAGGTATTTGGTGACACCATCCAGCAGGGGCTGCACGCCTTTATTTTTGTAGGCAGAGCCAACCATTACAGGTGTGATTTCCCTCTTGAGGGTACCCTCTCTTATAGCCTGAACGAGCAAATCTTCGGGCACGTCACCTTCAAGTGCTGCCTCCATAAGCTCCTCTGAAAACATGGAAGCGGCATCTATCAGTGCCTCACGCCTTTCTTCCACCTCGGGCATAAGCTCTGCAGGGATCTCTGCTTCGCGAATCTTTTCACCCTGCTGCCCCTCAAAATAAATGGCCTTCATCTTGACCAGGTCAACAACGCCCTCAAACTTGTTTTCCAGGCCGATCGGCACCTGGAGGGCAACTGCATTATGGTGAAGTTTTTCCCTGAGCTGGTCTATGACCCTGAAAGGATTTGCCCCGCTCCTGTCGCACTTGTTTATAAAGGCAATACAAGGCACCTTGTACCTTGCCATCTGCCTGTCAACGGTGATGGACTGCGACTGGACACCGCCGACAGAACACAGAACAAGAACACCACCGTCAAGGACCCTCAGAGCTCTTTCAACTTCTATAGTAAAGTCAACGTGACCAGGGGTATCAATAATATTTATCTCATGGTCCTTCCATTCACAATATGTAGCAGCAGAGGTGATGGTGATTCCTCTTTCCTTTTCAAGCTCCATGAAATCCATGGTAGCCCCGACACCATCTTTGCCCTTCACATCATGAATGGCATGAATCCTGTTGGTATAATACAGCATTCTTTCAGTCAAAGTGGTTTTACCAGCGTCAATATGGGCACTGATACCGATGTTCCTTACCTTTTCCGGATCTTTCTTCATCTTCCTTTCCTACCTCAAACTTTTCATATAACCTGCCTGTACAACCATTACTGCCCAGGGCATAAAATCACAGGCGGGCAACTATATATGCTCTTTTAATAGCACAGTTACAGCATTCTGAATTAAAACTTTCTGAAGTCCTTGATAATATTATCAATGTCATATAGTCCGCAATTTTCCACACATAAAGAGCAGATGTAAACAGCGCTCACAAGAAAGCGGCCTAAACCTGCAGGACTGACAGACAATATACCATGCACAAAAGGGAAAACTCCTGCTGCAACACAGCTCCAGCAGGAAGCCCTGCCCTCTAAAGCTATGTAAAAACTGTGAAGTTAGCGTGCGAACTGCAGGTGATAGAGGATTCTTTCGTTTCGAAGCCTTCAGAGAGTTGCCTATCTAACCTCCAGCATCTCTTTTGTCAAGCACAAAACGCACATGCAACTCGCAGGATGCCAAGGAGTGTAACCTGGATAGAGATCTTGCCTTTAAGAGCTTATCCTCAACTCTACAAGATTACGGTAGTTATTTTTCGTAAGAAAGTCAACTATTCCATTTAACACATTCTTAGATGCAAGAGGATCCACAAGAGTGGCAGTGCCTATCTGCACCGCCAAAGCCCCGGCCATAAGAAATTCCAGGGCATCTTCGGCAGTTGCAATCCCGCCGATTCCTATGACCGGGATACCAACACAGCGTGCCACCTGCCATACCATCCTAAGCGCTATCGGCTTAATGGCAGGGCCGGAAAGCCCTCCAAATACATTTCCGAGCGCAGGCCTTCTGTTATGGATGTCAATGACCATGCCCAGGAGCGTATTTATAAGGGATACCGCAGTGGCTCCGGCATCTTCCACCGCCTTGGCAATGGCGCAGATGTCGGTCACGTTGGGAGACAGTTTAACTATTACGGGAATTGATGAAACCTCAACTACCTTCCTGGTAACATTTGCTGCCTGCACGAGATCTGTCCCAAAGGCCACGCCTCCTTTTTTTACATTTGGACAGGAAATGTTTACCTCTATGGCATGCACCCCGGAGGACTCTGACAGCCTTGCTGCAATACGCTGATATTCTTCAAGGGTGCTGCCCAGTATATTCACCACAACGGTCACATTTCTCTCCATGAGCCAAGGCAACTTCTGTTTGAGAAAGGCATCAAGACCTATATTCTCCAGCCCTATTGCATTCAGGAGGCCACATGGAGTCTCTGCCAGGCGCGGGGGAGGATTCCCCTCCCTTGGCTCCAGCGAAAGCCCTTTGACCACCACGGCCCCCAAACTAGACGGGTCCACAAAATCTGCGAATTCCAAGCCGTAACCGCAGGTTCCTGAAGCCAGCATAACCGGATTTTTAAGCTCTAAATCGCCTATCTTGACACTGATGTCAGGTGAAGAACAGGCCTGCTTTATCTCCTTTTCTGATTTCATGATGCGTTTACAGCTGCTCCCAGTCTATCTGGTCTGAATAAAACACAGGGCCTTCCCTGCACACATGCACATAGCCATCATGCCTTGCCTTTACTGCACATCCGAGACACAGCCCCAGGCCACATGCCATTACCGCTTCTATAGATACCTGGCATTCGATGGCATATTCCATACATACCCCGGCCACCGCCTTGAGCATGGGCATGGGCCCGCATGAATACACTGCTGCAGGCCGGGCGTGATGACTGCCGATATCCTTCAATAGATTATCCAGCACACCTGTTACCAGCCCCCTGACTCCTGCGCTGCCATCTTCGGTTGCAACGAGCAGATCAAGGCCGGTATTCTCAAATGCATCCAGCCTCAGAAGCTGGCGGGATGTCACTGCACCAAGTATGACAGAACCTCCCTGACCCTTAAGATGCCTGGCAAGGAAGAGGAGGGGCGCAACGCCAAGACCTCCACCTACCAGTACAGGGGTCCTTTCTTCATGCAGGCTGAATCCTCGGCCAAGAGGGCCGAGTACCTTCAGGGCCATGCCTGGCGCAAGGCCGGACATCTGCCTTGTCCCCCTACCCACGACACGGTACAGGATATCAACGGTTCCCTTATCAGGGTCTGCTGCATGGATGGAAAAAGGCCTTCTCAGCAGAGGATCATGGCCCTCATAACCGCACAGCCTTATCATTATGAACTGGCCTGGACGGGCATATTCCGAGATGACGGTTGCCTCAAATCTCATGAGAAACGTGTCCGGCCCAACCTCCTCCTGGAGCAAAATCCGGGCATTCATGTCATGCCTGACTGCCATTACCTGGCCATAAAGATGGAAAACGAGGTGGAAACCAGCAGGATTATACTGATTGCCGCATTCATTCTGAAAAAAGCCAGGTTCATCCTGCTCAGGTCAGAGGGGGTAATTACCATACGCTGGAGGCAGAGAAGCACAAAGACAGCCACCATGCCAAGGTAATATATCCAGTTCAAGCCTGCCGTAATGCCGGCTGCCATAAAGGCGCCGAATGCTATCACATGGAATGCCCCGGAGACGACGAATGCCCGCTTTACCCCCAGCTTTACAGGGATAGAATGAAGGCCGCGGTCCGCATCAAATTCTACATCCTGGCATGCATACAGTATATCGAACCCGGCAATCCAGAACATTACGCCCAGGCTTAGAAGCAGAGGAGTAATGCCTATGGAATTACTGACCGCTATCCAGCCAGCAGTGGGAGTAATGCCTATGCCAAGCCCCAGGAACAGGTGACACAGGAAGGTGAAACGTTTTGTATAAGAATAGAAGACAAGAATAGCCAATATAAGGGGGGAAAGCCTGAATGCCAAGGTAGTAAGGTTGTAACAGGCAATGAAATATACAAGGGCAGCCATAGTCACCATGATCCATGCATCCGGCTCCATTATGGCCCCTGTAACCAGAGGGCGGTCCATGGTGCGGGGGTTTTCAGCATCATACTCCCTGTCCACTATCCTGTTGACTGCCATGGCTACTGTCCTGGCACCGGCCATGGCAAGCAGTATCCAGACACATGTTCCAATGGGAGGAACCCCCTTAGCTGCGAGAAAGGCACCCACATAGGCAAAGGGAAGCGCAAAAATGGTGTGCTGGAACTTTATCATGTCCAGAAATATCCGGACTCTGCCGGAAATCGTCTTACTGCCTGTCGTCATTATCTTATATTCCGCCTGTTTCTAATATCCACATCCTGTCATACAGCATACCAGATGACATAACGGCACAACACTTCTATGTCTATGTTACCTAACCACTTCCAGCAGCTCCTGTATCTCGTCTTTGTGGCGGTTATATACCCGGCTGGCCAGGTCCCGAAGCTGATCCTCTATTGCCTCAGGCTTCGGAAGCTTTGGAACATCCGGCATTTCCGCCCTGATACTCTGGATATCCGGAAAACCGAGCTTCTTTTCCAGCTCTCCCATCTTGGAAGAGTCTATGTTTTTACCCAGGGCCTTGACAGTGGCCTCGTCATCAAAATTCAGACCACGAAGGAAAGACATTATCTCATCCAGGGAATAATTTCTCTTGAACTGGGTTATCTCTTCTTCCACTATTGCAAGCTCATCCAGAATATCTTCCCTGAGATCATCAAATTCCAGGTACACATCATATAGATCTTCATAACTTTTCAGGAGCAGATTTGCAAACCTGGAGCTCTTGAGCCAGCCGTGAGTATGTATTCCCTGCAGCAATTTCTTGCGGGCATCTGCCGATGCCGCAACATTGGCATCAATGAAGGGCCGGCCTTCCCAGCCAATGATATTAAGAAACTCGTCTATGAGATCACTGTCCATGAGCAACATATATATGCGGAGAATAGCTGGCGCTATCTTCTTCTCCAGAAACTGGTTCAGATCCTTTATCATGGCCTTAACGTTGGCGCTGTCCTCATCTATGAGCTTGCGAATGCCAAAATAGCGCTGTGCTATCTCCTTTTTTACCTGGTAAGCCAAGGCCTTTTCTATATCTGGACTCATTGCATCCTCCCTGCGGAATTCCCGCATAATATTAAATTGCGACAGCCGGGTTTGACCGGGCTTGTAGAGATGCGTATAAACATAAACCGATTCCCTATTCTAAAATTAAGGATTGCCTTGCCATACAGGCAACCCCTCTATTCTAAATCCCAGAAATTCAGCCAGACGGCCTGCGAAAAATGCCGCCATCTCATCAAGACCTGCCGGATGAGAATAGAATGAAGGCATGGCGGGATAAACCACCCCCCCGGCCTCTGAGAATGCCAGCATATTCTTCAGATGTATCCTGTTTAGCGGGGTCTCCCTGACTGCCGCAACCACTTGCCTGTTTTCCTTGAGAAAACAGTCAGCGGCACGGTGTATGAGATTCATTGATATGCCGTTGACAATTGCCCCCATGGTGCCCATGGTGCATGGTAGGATAACCATGGCCCTCCACCTGCTGGAGCCGCTGGCAGGCATCTCGTCAAACCTGGAACAATTGTAAACCCGGCCTGCAAACCCTGCCATGGCTTCCATGCCTTTTGGCCCGAGTTCCAGCCTGCATACCTGCCTGCCGGTTTCTGATACCACCAGGTGTACTTCCTGCCCTATCCCGGCCATTATCTCCAAAAATTTCAGCGCATAGATAGAACCGCTGGCTCCTGTCACGGCCAGAAGAACCGGCAAGTCGATCTGCATGCTGTTCATACTGCCCATTGTCAAATCAAAGTCCAAGCCTGGACCAGAGCAGGTCCACTCTCTGGCTGACAGCAGGATCCATCTCCATGGTCCCGGGACACGGCCTGCCTCCTTCCTCATCCCATGTCACAGTGCAGTCTATACCCATCCTGCTGCCGTAGCCAGGAAAGGGGGCCGACCATGCCAGGATGTCCACAGGGCCGTCAGTAAAGCATACATCCCGCTTGGGATCTATATTATTTCCAAGACGCCACAATACCTGAGTCATATCCTGCACATCCACATCCCTGTCAAACACGCAGATTATCCTCCACGTTCCCAGGAAATGGCCCCACAGGGCATTCATTACCTTCCGGGCGTGACCTGGGAAACGCTTGTCTATGGAGACAAATGCAAGGTTGCCGAATATACCTTCTATTGGCAGGTTTACATCCACTACTCCAGGCACAGTCCTCTTTATCAAAGGAAGAAACAGGCGTTCTGTGGCCTTTGCCATAAAGCAGTCCTCCTGTGGAGGAGGCCCTGCAACAGTGGCCTGATAAACAGGTGATTTTTTCATGGTCATGCAGGTAACATGAAATACCGGATATTCCTCCACGGGGGAATAACAGCCTGTGTGGTTTCCAAACGGACCTTCCGGCAGGCGTTCACCAGGCGCTAAAAAGCCTTCCAGGACTATCTGGGACTGCGCAGGCACTTCCATGTCCACTGTCCTGCACTTTACCAGTTCTACTGAATCATGCCTGATGAAACCGGCAAAAAGCAGCTCATCAATGCCGTCTGGCAGAGGGGCGGTAGCCGCATAAGTCGTAACAGGATCGGGGCCGATACATACTGCTGCCTCCAGAGGCTCATTCAGCCGTTCAGCAGAACGGTAATGACGGGCGCCTCCCCTGGAAGCATACCAGTGCATGCCTGTCCTGTTTCTGCCATATACCTGCATCCTGTAAACCCCGGCATTTCTCACACCTGTTTCAGGATCCCTTGTCAACACCACGGGCATGGTGAGAGACGGGCCGCCATCACTAGGCCAGCACTTGAGAACCGGCAGCATGGCGAGATCCACTTCATCTCCAACAAAGACCCTCTCCTGGCAAGGCGCAGATGATACCGGTATTGGTCTTACAGGATTTATCTTGCCTGCATACATATCAATGGCATGCCTGCTGCAGTATCCAGCAGGATCTTCCAGATCAATGAAATCCAGGACATCAGAGGCGAGACTGTCCAGGTCAGAAATGCCGAAGGCCATGCACATGCGTTTCAGGGATCCAAATGCATTGGTCAGCACAGGCATTGATCCGCCGGATACGTTTTCAAACAGCAATGCCGGGCCATGACTATGGGAAACTCGGCAGGTTATCTCCGCTATCTCCAACTCAGGGCTCACTGGTTCGGCTATCCTGACAAGTTCACCTGCGGCTTCCAAAGCCTTTATGAATTCCTGAAGATCCTTGAATATGGGATGCATCCTGTCACCGATTAAATTTTTGCATCATGAAGAAAGATAATCACTTATAATCTCATGCAGTTGTCCCGGCCCTGATCAGAGCTGCCGTCTGTTCGAACAGGGTTCTCACACAAAGCCTTTTTGCGAAAACTGCCAGGCTCTCTGCCCAAATTGCAGTTTTCCATACCCAGACGTTACAGCAGTCCTGTCTTTAATGTTTCTTTCATAACATAATCAGCAATCTTTTGTCCTGTTTTGATCAGCCGTTTTTTTCAAGTCCCCAGCCGGGCTTGCGTATAAAAAACCTCCGCGGCCTGCCGGGTACACATGGCCATGCCCAAGGTTGACTGATTTCGCCCACCATGTTATTTAAAAGATCCCATTGGGGCTGTAGCTCAGTTGGGAGAGCGCGTGAATGGCATTCACGAGGTCAGCGGTTCGATCCCGCTCAGCTCCACCAGAAGGCAAACAAAGGCTGGCTTGTCCAGCCTTTTCTGTTTTTTCTTCATTGCCAATCGTACTGCAAGTGACCTAAAACCAATAATACAATTACCTCAATTCTTTAAAGAGATGCCTTTCCCACAAGATGGATTCTGCCTATGGACATCATGCCTTGACCCGAGTTATTGTGGCATCCATCAGGGCATTCTGTCCTTTGGCAGGATTGTAGAAGGATCTGCAGTGCCGCACTGCATATTCCTCCCTGGTGAAATTTTCATGCTGGCGAGGTATTCAAAAAGATGGAAATACAAAAAGAGCTAAAGGCCGAAAGCGAACTAAAGCCCCTCCCTGATGCAAATAATCTGGGATTTGGCATACACTTCACGGATCATATGTTCCTCATGGACTACGATGACGGCAAGGGCTGGCATTCTCCAAGGATAGTACCCTATGGAAATTTCAGTCTGGACCCTGCAGCCGTGGCACTGCACTACGGGCAGGCCATATTTGAGGGGCTTAAGGCGTACAGAGGAACTGACGGGCAAATAAGGCTGTTCAGGCCAGACGAGAACATGAAACGGATGAACCGGTCTACATGGCGCATGTGCATGCCACAGATCAACGAAGCCGATATCCTTCAGGCCATTGAAGAACTGGTAAAAATAGAGTCCAGATGGGTGCCGGGCCAGCATGGAACATCTCTTTACATCAGGCCGTTCATGGTGGCGACAGAGGCATTTCTCGGTGTCAGGCCTGCGAAACAGTACCTCTTCTCCATCATACTCTGCCCAGTAGGTGCCTATTATGCCGAGGGTTTCAATCCCGTAAAGATATTTGTAACTGAAAAATTCGTAAGGGCTGCCAAAGGCGGAGTTGGCGAGGCCAAGACTGCTGGCAATTATGCCGCAAGCCTCATGGCATCGGAAGAGGCCAAGGAACTCGGCTTCACCCAGGTCCTATGGTTGGATGCTGCGGAGAGAAAATACATTGAAGAAGTTGGCACCATGAATATCTTCTTCATGATAGATGATGTGCTGGTGACCCCAGCGCTGTCTGGCAGCATACTCCCTGGCATCACAAGGGATTCAGTTATCCAGATGGCCAGATCATGGGGCATAAAGGTGGAAGAGCGGGCCATCTCCATTGATGAAGTCATAGAAAAAGCGGAATCGGGCCAGCTCCAGGAATCCTTTGGCTCAGGCACTGCCGCTGTGATATCACCTGTTGGATCCCTCTACTACATGGGCAAGAACATAGAGATCAACAAGGGGCAGACCGGCCCCCTGGCACAGCGCCTGTTCGATGAAATCACAACCATTCAATATGGTGACAAGGAAGATAAATTTAACTGGACAAAGATCCTGGAATGACCCTTTAACAAAAACAAGGGATTGGCGGCAGATGGGCATTAATTAACAGCCCAAATGGCTGGATCAGCTGTCTGCCGCTGTCATATCCTTGGCTGCGCTCGCCCTGTAGCCCTCCACGAGTTCCTGTATAAGCCCTTCCACCGGGACTATCTTGTCCACCCTCCAGACATTTTCACCACAGAAAACGAAACCGGCATTAAGATTGCCCCGCTGCGCATTCACCAGAGCCATGCTGATACAGTAAGGAGTATCTGGATAACGGCAGGTCCTTATACATTTGTAGGCGCATTTCTTGGGATGTTTTTCCCCGCGGGCCATCTTCTCCAGGAACGGACCCTTGAGAGCACGTCCCGGCATGCCCACCGGGCTCTTGATTATGAGAATGTCGTCTTTCTTGGCCCTGAGATAGGCGTTCTTGAACTCATCGGATGCATCACATTCATTGGTAGCCACAAACCTGGTGCCCATCTGTACACCGGCAGCTCCCATCTTTAGAAAACGGTATATATCGCTACCTGTGTAAATGCCGCCTGCTGCAATAACCGGAATCGGAGCTCCGTATTTCTCGCGATAGGGTATTACCGCATCTATCACTTCCTGCACCAGGTTTTCCACCTGGGATTCAGGCTTCTCCAGGTCCTCTGCCTTAAAGCCAAGGTGTCCGCCAGCCTTGGGGCCTTCTACCACGAATGCATCCGGCAAACGGTCATAGTGCTGTTTCCACCTGCGACACAGGAGCTGTGCTGCCCTGCCGGAAGACACTATGGGCACCAGGGCGGTATCACAGCCATCAGGTATCATGGCGGGCATCTTCAAAGGCAGCCCGGCGCCGCTGATAATGAGATCAGCCCCTGCCCTGGCAGCAATCTCCACCATTTCATCATAATCCTGCAGGGCCACCATTATGTTAACACCGATTGGACCGCCGCCTGACTGTTCTTTAGCCTTCTCTATCTGTTTCGCAAACCCCCTGTGGGTTGCACCCTGAGGATCAGAAGCAAAGTCCTTTTCAGTGATGCCAATGAGAACCCCGGCAATAACGCCGATTCCACCTGCCCTTGCAACAGCAGAAGCAAGCCCCGCCATGGATATGCCCACCCCCATGCCGCCTTGGATAATGGGATAACGTGATTCTATGTGGCCTATCTTAAGAGGCGGTGGGCCGAAATTATTGTTCTTGGAAGTCATGGCAGATTTTTAGCCCACTGTTGGCTTAAGGTCAAGTAACCTGAACATCAGAATTCCACAGGCAGTTTCTGCACCTGTGCCCTGGTAAAAACCGGGCCGTCCTTGCAGACATAGACAGGCCCCACGTTACAGTGGCCACATACGCCCAAGCCGCATTTCATCCGGTTCTCAAGGGAAAGATAGACCTGATCATCTGTCCATCCAACTTCTTCCAGCGGCGGCATTGTAAACTTTATCATTATAGGAGGGCCGCATATCAAGGCTGCTGCATTTTCAGGGGATGGTTTTACCTGCCCGGCAATTGTTGGGACAAAACCTACAAGTCCTGTCCATCCAGGGGCTTCCCTGTCTATGGTGATATGGACATCGAGATCATCTCTCTGCTGCCATGCAGTGAGCTCATCTTTATACAGGAGCATTCCAGGAGTCCTGGCACCGTAAATAACGGTTATCCTGCCATAATCATCTCTGTGCTCCAGCATGTATATCAGCGTGGCCCTGAGTGTTGTGAATGCGAAACCGCCTGCAATTATAACTATATTCTTGCCTTTCAGTTCCGAGTTCACGGGAAATCCGTTGCCAAGAGGGCCTCTCACGCCAATAGGATCACCAACATTCATCTTGTGTAGGGCCGTTGTCACCACGCCTGCCCTGTTAACGGTAAACAGGATATGGCCCTTTTCAGTAGGAGAGGATGCAATGCCGATGGGGATTTCACCCTTGCCGGCAATACTCAGCATGGCAAACTGGCCAGGCACATGCGTCCATGCCTCCCGGTCATTACTGTCTTCCAGGACCAGCCTGAATGTCTTCAGGTTGCCGTCCTCGGTCTCTACTATTATGTCATCTATCCTTGCAGGATAAGGCAGATAGGGATTCATTACTTTTCTCTCTCAACAGGGTATTCAGATTGCAAGAAGATCTTTCATGACCTGTCTTATGTCTATGTTTACCGGGCAGTCCCTTACACAGCGCCCGCATCCAACGCATGAGAGCGGACCGAAACGATCGGGAAAATATTTCAGTTTGTGCATGAACCGGTTCCTGACCCTCTTGACCTTCTCACCCCTGGGATTGTGCCCTGATGCATGGAGGGTAAAAAGAGGAAACATGCAGGAATCCCAGTAGCGGATCCTGCGGCCCTTTCCCTTCAGGGTCTCGTCCTGGATATCAAAGCAGTAGCAGGTGGGACAGAGGAATGTGCATGTGCCACAGTTCAGGCAGGATTCGGAAAGCCCTTGCCAGAAAGATGCATTGTACAATGACATCAATTCTTTTTCCCTGAGAACCGATGCAGGGTCCATGGCATCGGGCAGGGAAGACGGAGCTGAGGCCTTTAATGCATCCAGGGCAGCCAGATCTTCCTGGGCAGCCTCCCTTGCAGACGAGGCTTTAAGAAGCATGTCTTTGCCCCTGCCGGTAACTGGCTCAAGAGCAAAGGCATCTCCCAATGGATACGCCATTACATCCATGCCATCTGAACCCACAGGAGATCCCCCTGTCCACGTACAAAAACAGGTGGAACAGCCCTGAGTGCATGCAAGGCCTACCATGGCCACGTTCTCCCTGTTTTTAAGAAAGTAAGGATCACTGGCATAAGGCATAGAGTTCAGGGCCACGCTCCTTGCATCACAGGGCCTGACACCTGCCAAAAGCCTTGCTCTTCTGCCTTCAGATGGTTCATGCGGCCTGAAGGCCTGATCATCTCCTGGCCTCGCAGAAAATTCCAGAAGTGTCTCCGGCTGCGGAAAGAAAAACGTCTTTATGGAACTTTTGGGCAGGCCGGGCCTGAAATCCGGTAATTCACCTGGCTCCAGCTTATTCCAATCCAGCAGGCCCTTTGTATTTTCAGCCGGACCAATTATATCAAACTCACCGGCAAGCGCCCTAAGCCAGTCCTGAAAACCTGCCTTGTCGAGGATCAAAACCTTCACTTTTCTTCACCCTTGATAGATTCTGTCAGGATAAAATCCTGTGGATCGTCCATCTTGTAAGTACTAAGAGGTGGAGGACTCTGCATATCCATACCTGCCTCTGCGCCATAGAGTTCAAGGACATCCTTCTGGAGTTTCCTGGTCAGGATTCTCATCTTTATCCCCATGGGACATGCGCTTTCACAGGAGCCGCAATCAGTACAGCGGCCTGCACAGTGGTAAGCCCTCAGTATATGGAAAATGGCTGTGTCCGCCTTGTCTATACTCTTGCCAACCCATTGCGGCCTGGAATCATCCACAAAACATGTGGGGCAATAGCAGAGAGGACATGCATTCCTGCATGCGTAACACCTTATGCAGGAAGCAATTTCAGTGGAGAACCAGCTCCATCTATCCTCTGGAGCAAGGACCTCGATATCTTCCACCTGCCTGAAACGGTCAGCGACATCCCTCTCACCCTTGAGATCACCTATCATGTGATCAAATATAACAGGATCAGGATGGACACAGGTCCGGCAGTTATCTCTTACAACATCCCAGCGGTTTATCTCCCGCTCATAACCAGGCCCTGAAACCTTAAGGCTATGATCATACTCGTAAACAGCAGTTACATCCCTGTGACCTACTGCTGCAAGCACCTTTTTCCTGTCAACCATGCCCCTGCTGGAAATACCCACGACCACAACACGGTCCCTGTCCACCTGGTTTTCCTGGACCTGAATTACCATGTTTCTTGACCAGCAGCCTGTTGCCAGGACCCCAACCTTTGGAAGAGGACCCTCTGGAGGAGGATCGCCCGGGCGCCTGGGTGGCTCAAAACTCTTGAGTAGTGCAGGCAGATAGTTGGCAAGGTTCAGAACACAAAAACTGTTCCACTCAAGCCTGTCAGCATCCTCCGGGGTCCTGATGATCAGAGGCTGCATGACCATAGGGACTGAACCGGAGGTATAGCCCAAAAAGGCTGCCACATGACCTGATGCCAGCAGCTCGCGGACCTTTTCCCTGATTTCAGAGGTTATCTTTTCATTTACAGTGGACATGATCAAAATTCCTTTAACAGATGTGTTGCCGGGCCGAGTTTTCTCACACGCTCTGTCACCTCTGTAGCAACCTGCGCAAACTGCTCACCTTCTGATGCAGAAATCCAGGTAAAGTTCACCCTGTCAGGCTCCACCCCTACAAATTCCAGAAATCTCTTGAGCAGGGCAAAACGCCTCCTGGCATAGTAGTTGCCGCTGATATAGTGACAGTCCCCGGGATGACAGCCTGAAACCAGCACGCCGTCAGCACCTGAACGGAGCGCATCCAGTATCAGGTTAGGACTTACCCGGCCTGAACAGGGAACACGGACTATCCTGATAGACGGGGGATACTGATATCTGCTCACCCCGGCCAGGTCAGCACCGGCATAGCTGCACCAGTTGCAGAGAAAGGCGATGATCTTGGGCTCCCACGCCCCCTTGCTTTTTGATATATCATTCATAGTCTGCGCCTTTGCCTAAAAATCTTCCATGGCCGCTTCCACTGCAGCCATTATCTGTTCATTTCCAAGGTTCTTTAATGTTATTGCATCGGAACGGCAACCTGCCACACATGCTCCACAGCCCTTGCATAGCCCGGTGTCAACCTGTGCCTTGCCGCTGTTCTCGTCCATATTTACCGCATGATAGGCACAGACCCTGGCACATACTGCACAACCGGTACACTTTTGAAGGTTCACAACCGCAGTTATGCTTTCTGCCGGAACCGCATCCCTGGAGAGGACCAGGCCCGCCCTGGAAGCAGCGGCCTTTGCCTGGGCTATAGTCTCCTCCACCGGCTTTGGATAATGACACAGGCCTGCCAGGTAAACGCCGTCCGTGGCGAAATCCACAGGGCGCAGCTTCATGTGGGCCTCCAGCAGGAAACCGTCTCCGGTCATGGCGCACTTGAACAGCTTGGAGAGGCCTCCGACATCATCCCTGGGCCGCACCGCAGAGGCCAATATCAGCAGGTCAGGATGAAGCGTCACGCTGGCATCGATTATCGGGTCCCTGACCTTGACTACCATGCTGCCGTTCTCTTCCGAGACTCTGGGAAGGTTTTCCAGGTCATAGCGGATGAAAATTATGCCCTTGGCCCTTGCCTCCTGATATAGATGCTCTCTCTTGCCATAGGTGCGGATATCCCTGTAGAGCATGAAGATATCCATGTCCGGATTCATTTCTTTCAGGTGCAGGGCCTGGTCTATTGCATGGGTGCAGCATACCCTGCTGCAGTAAGGACGCTCAGGCACCCTTGAGCCGACACAATGGATAAAGACCGCCTGGTTAAGGCCCTTTAAGCCCGGATCATCCTTTATAAATCTCTGGTCCAGTTCCAGGAGCGTATGAACATTGGGATTCTTGCCATAGAGGTAATTCCACCTGCCTTCTCTGGGCTTGAACGATTCGGCGCCAACGGCAACGATGGCCACACCATGTTTCACCTCGGTACCATCCGTCAAGATACTGGTAAACTGGCCAACTGAACCTGAGACATCCTGGACCGTGGTGCCCAGATGCACATCTATCAGATCACTGGCCTCAACCATGGACACCAGCTCACTCAGATAGGGCTGCATCTCCTGCCCCTGCCATGTCCTGAAAAACTTGTGCGCATGCCCGCCAAGCCTGTCCTTCCTTTCCACAAGAGTCACAGGAAAGCCCTGGTCTGCCAGGGAAAGCGCTGCCGTCAAGCCTGCCACGCCAGAACCAATGACCATGGCGGATTTTATAACAGGCACGGTATTGTACGGTAGGGGATCATCTCCCCTTACCTTTGCCACAGCCATCCTCACCAGGTCCTTGGCCTTCTCAGTGGCTGCCTCAGGCTGCCGCTGATGCACCCATGAATCCTGATCCCTGATGTTGGCCATCTCAAACAGGTACTTGTTGATACCGGCCTCGCGCAATGTTTCCTGAAACAGTGGCTCATGGGTCCTGGGTGTGCATGAAGCCACGACCACCCTGTTCAGCCGTTCTCTCTTGATGGTCTCTGCCATTTGATTGATGGTATCCTGCGAACAGGTAAACAGGTTGTTCTGGGCAAATACCACGCCTGGCAATTTCCAGGCATAATCCGTCACTGCCTGGACATCTACCACTCCGGCTATGTTTATCCCGCAGGAACATACAAAGACACCTATACGCGGCGGCTCTGCATGTACGTCTCTTTCCTTGGGGAAATGTTTTTCCTTTGTTTCAGTCCACCTGGAAGGATAGAGTATCCGCTCTGCTTCAAGGGCTGCAGCACTGGCCTCCATGACAGACTGGGGGATATCCTTGGGCTCTGCCAAGGCCCCGCATACGAACACGCCGTTCCTGCTGGTCTCTACGGGCCTGAGGCATGTTGTCCTGGCAAAGCTGTCTGAATCCAGCTCTATGCCCAGGTCGTTGGCAAGCTTGATGACCTGCGGATCTGTCGCAAGGCCTACGGAAAGGACTACCAAATCGAACTCATCCTCTCTTATGTCCCCATTCTCTCCTGCATAACGAACCTTCAGGTTGTCATTTTCAGCAGGTGAGACCGTATGGACCCTGGCCCTGTGAAATTTAATTCCCTCTTCCCTGGCCCTGTCATAATAGGCCTCAAAGCCCTTGCCATGAGTCCGCATATCCATATAGAAGACCGTTGCATCAACAGCACCGCTGGAAGAATGCTCTCTTGCGATCACCGCCTGTTTTATGGCGTACATGCAGCATACAGACGAACAATAGCCATGACAGGCCCTGTTGATATCCCTGGACCCGACACACTGGAGCCAGGCGATCTTCTTCGGCTCCTGGTGATCCGAAGGCCTTTCCATGTGGCCCTGGCATGGGCCTGAAGGGCTGAGAAGCCTC
This sequence comes from Deltaproteobacteria bacterium, assembly GCA_026992735.1. GTDB lineage: Bacteria > Desulfobacterota > Dissulfuribacteria > Dissulfuribacterales > QOAL01 > QOAL01. The sequence continues at coordinate 10,822 of JALWYO010000033.1, read as the reverse complement.
TCAAACTCCATACTGGTAACCACGTTCTTCAAGTTTCCATAGCCTGTAAAATCCAGCCCGGATGGATCAAAGGGCTTGAAACCAAGCGCAAGTATGACAGAACCCACATTGAGCAGATGTTCTTTGGGTTGATCCTTGAAATTTATGGCGTCCGCAGGGCAGACCTTTTCACAGAAGCCGCACCTGCCCGGCTTTTTAAGATATATGCAGTGATCGGGATCAATGGCATATTTCAAGGGAACTGCCTGGGGATATCTGAGATATATGGCCTTTCTCTTGCCAAGGCCCATGTCAAATTCGTTGGGCACCTTCTTGGGACATTTTTCAGCGCAGCTACCGCATGCAATACACTTTTCAGGATCAACATACCTGGGATTCTGCCGCACTCTTACTTGAAAATCGCCCTCTTCACCATCTACAGACAAAACTTCGGAAAGGGTAAGAAGATTTATATTAAGATGCCTTCCGCACTCAACCAGCTTTGGCGAAAGTATACAGGCAGAACAGTCATTGGTGGGAAACGTCTTATCCAACTGTGACATGCTTCCTCCAATGGCCGCGCTTTTCTCTACCAGGTGAACATAGAACCCGCTGTCCGCCAAGTCCAGAGCTGCCTGGACACCAGCAATTCCACCTCCTACAACAAGCACAGAACCTTTTGGGGTACTCATATCCTATCCTTCCCTACCTGTCGCCGAATCATCCATGACCAGCGCATTTGCAAGCCAGTTCCACAGGTGAGTGGTCTTCCACCTGCCTCCGTAGAAATCACATATATCCAGGACCTGGCTATGACAATTGTGGCATGGTGTGATTACCACATCCGCTCCAGTTGCCGCCAGCTGATCAAACTTCAACTTGCCGTACTTCCGCCTGTTTTCCACGAAACCGGCCTGCAGGGCGCCGCCACCGCCGCCACAGCAATAGTTATTCGACAGCCTGGGCCATACGTCAACGAAATTTTCCTCACCAGCTACCTTTTTGACCACAAAACGCAGGTCTTCAGCCACAACATCGCCAAGACCCTGTCTCACGAGCTTGCAGGGATCCTGAACAGTGAACTTAAGGCCTTCCCTGTTCCATGATGAATCCACCTTGAGCCTGCCTTCCCTGATCCACTGGGCATAGAGGCTGATAATACTGACAAACTCAAACTTGTGCTGAATGTTGAAGCGGCGCAACCCTTCCAGGGTCGCATAGAACATGTGGCCTCACTCCGTATTTATGTAATATCGGCACCCAAGGGAATCCACCACCTCTGCCTGTTTGCGCACAGTGTATTCCCAGTCTCCAGGATCGCCGGTGAACAGGCAATAGTTGGCACCGTCCCACCATTCGGAGGAATAGGTCCAGTCAATATCTGCAGCATGTAGTATCTTCCAGAGAGGGACCATCTCCTCCGGCTCCACTGTCGGTTCCTTGGCATTCTGGTTAAGGTAATATTTTGCACCCTTCTTATCTATAGGAGCCTGGAGGTCCTTCCACTCGGGCTCGTTCTCCCTGACCTCTTCCAGCACGTCTCCCACTACCCAGACAAAATCCTCATTAGGAATACCTGTACTGTTATTCTGCCTCTGCAAGTCGCAGGAGCGCTGCAGGTTCTTTGGACGCTTTTCTCGAGGCCGCATCCCCCTGATTTCATATACTATTCTACCTACATCTATGCCCATGGGACAGGCATAACGGCATCTCTGGCACATGGTACAGGCATAGATCCAGTCGGTATTCAGGATCTCCTCGTCCTGCCCAAGCACCAACATCCTGAGAAATTTCCTGGGATCCATATCATCCAGGCCTGTAGCAGGACAGCCGCTTGCGCATAGCCCGCATGTCAGACAATAGTTGATATTGGCTTCAGGAACGGCCTGCTCTATCTTTTTCTTGACACCCGCCCTGATCTTTTCAAGGTCTATATTGTTTTCCTGCATGCCCGCAATCCTCAATAATTTATTCACGATAAACCTGCATACAGGCCACGGTGGGCCTGCGGTCCCGGATTAATTTCAGGTATCAGCGCACACGGCATCACAGCATCCTTGCCTACGCTGCATAGTCCTGCATCCTTGGGACAAAATCAGAATCTGCAACTTACTGTCAAATACGGTATTTTCAACCCTGTATTCAACAAGGTAATAACTAAATTTTCAGGCATGGTTTGTCAATTAAATAAGTGGTTAATCTGCTACGAATGCATATAGAAAGGTCTGACAACCGTGGATTTTCTCTGTTTATCTTAAATATTCGCATAGTTAAGCATGGATATTGTAATTTCTCAAAAAGTCTGCAAATTACAAGTTTGAACACAAACAAACACAGAAGCGCCAAGATTTTCTTTGTCTTTTATCTGCGTACGAAGTCTGCGCTTATCTGAGTCCTCCTGTAAGCAGATACAGGGGAATTTGCACACACCTATTGAGAAATTACTGGATATCTTGCAAAAAAAAACGGCTGCGGCCCAAGTAGTGGACCGGCAGCCGCTGGGCAGCCTCGTAGATATTGGCTGACTATTTTTTAGCGCAATACAACTATCTCAATATAGCTATCTTATAGGTTTGAGCTGTACCCTTCTGTTTAAGGCCCGGCCTTCAGGTGTATCATTTGGAGCTACCGGCCTGCTGAAACCGTAACCCTTGACTACGAGCCTGCTTGCTGCAATACCATGAGCTATCAGGTAATTTGCTACAGCCTGCGCCCTCTTCTTGGACAACTCAAGGTTGTATCCTGCAGAACCAATGTTGTCGGTATGTCCCTGGATTTCAACCTTCATGCCTGGGTTCTCTTTAAGGACCTTTATGGCCTCATCGAGGTTCTTGTAATACTGTGGCTTGATATCAGCCTTGTTAAAGTCAAAAAGAAGGCCCTTGATAATCCAGCAGCCAACCTTGTTAACCTTTGCTCCCCTTGGAGTGTTAGGGCACCTGTCTTCGGAATCGATTACACCGTCACCATCACTGTCTTTTGGCGGAGCAGGTTTCTTGCATGCTGCAGGACAGGGAACAGGTGGACAAAGCGACTTGGCCTGCTTGTATGCCTCCTGGGCAGGGCCCATGGCATTAGCACACTTGCACCTTCTGTACAGTGCAACTGCCCTGTTCTGAAGATCCTCTGCCTGTTTGTATGCCTTGGGACATTTCTTGTCCAGTTTATTTGCCTTGGCATCATTAAGAACCGCCCTGGTAGCATGTAGCTGGTCATCCACCTGTACCGCCGGCCCGGCGCAACCCACGACAAAAAAAGATAAAATTAACCCTGTTAGCATCAAAACCCTCATGAAAAAAACCTCCTTTATGTTGTTTTTATCTCTTTATTCTTCAGCATCTTGAAAAAAATCAGACGCCAATGTTTATGGTTTAATAACGACTTGAGACTATAAATTATGAAGATAATTTAAGTCTACCTAATTCTTTAAAAGACTCAAGTACTTTTTTTCAGTTTTTTGTTATGAGCAGATAACCTGTAATTTAATATCGGGATATTCAATCAAGACGCAAAATTTTATATTACGTTTAGGTTTACAATTCAGCTACCGGGGTATCTGCTTAACTCAAACAACCACAACATATAGTACCAGTTGCTGTTATTTTCATGATACCTTGTTAGCAGGCAATGCTCCAATGCTCTCTGTGGCGCCGAGGAATGCAATGGGCAAACTCCATCTGTTGGCATTGACATTACAAAAAAATAAACTATGATATTCTTATGCAAAGGCTTAAAAGCTTAAAAAATTGCGCCTGTCTGTGCCTGTTGCTGGGCTGTCTTGTACTGCTTTCCGGCTGCAAAGACACCAAGGTAAAAGGCAGCTATGTCCCTCAATACTCCAAGGAGGAGATAAAGCTCATGATGCATTATCACGGGGCGCTTGTAGCACGCTTTGACGGGAAACAGTGGTGGTGTCTCCAAGGCAAAAGATGGATAAGGGTCAACAGTGCACATGCAGATAAATTTGCCCGGCTTCACCTCAAAAAACGCTTTCCCAATATCTGATATCCGATTCGAGTCCTGCCTTCCCCGACTCCCCGCTTTTTGAAAAATTTCGCCTTTGCCTGCCAGGCACCGTATTGTTGTATTGTCAGGCAATTGACATTCAAAGAATAGACCTTCGGTCCATCCCCATCACTTCTGCGCTCCTGTAAACAGCATGAAACCTCCCCGGGAAGAAAGTAGAAAAAACTTCTCTTGATACCCGACACATAGTATATAATTCCGTTTGAGTTTTGATCATCACTACAGGAATAAACTTAATAGGCTGCCGTACTGCCTGGCATTAGAATCTTTGCTGGTGAGCCCTTAATATCTGCCTGAAGCAGTAAAAAATACTATTGATGAATAATATATCCACTATCGCCATATTCCGGGAAAGATCACACTCACCGGAAAGAGAATACGACGACGAGGCAATTCTCAGAGAAACTGCCAGAAAGCTTGCCTCCTCTGGCAGCATAGACGTCTGCTTGCTTTCTCCAGAGGAATTTCTCGAGGCCCATTTTGACATACAGCCTGCACTGATATTCTTTATGTGCGAAGAAGCGCCTTATCTTGCCAGGCTCAGGGAGATGGCTGAAAATACCGGATGCCTGCTGGTCAATACTGTTGAAGCTGTAGAAAATACCTTTCGAAAGAACATGGTTGCGGCCTTGAAAAACCAGGTTTTTTTCCCTGCGACATCAATCCATTCCATATCAGATGCACTGCCCAGTATCCATGTCCCATGCTGGCTGAAAAGAGGCGATTATCACGCGATAGACAGAGACGACGTTGTGTTTGTCAGAGATATTCAGTCAGCCCAAAATGCCCTGAATGGGTTTGCTTCCCGGGACATAGGCACCGTGCTCATACAGGAACACGTGCCTGGAGATATAATAAAATTTTACTGCATCAGGGATTGCCAAGCCGGTCATACCTGGTGGTTCAAGTGGTTTTATCACCGTGATCAGGATCTGCAATACCATGATTTTTCAGCAGATGAACTCATGATAAGCTGCATGAAAGCCGGGGATATAATGGGACTTGATATCTATGGCGGCGATGCCATTGTAAATAATGACGGACGGATATTTATAATTGACATAAACGCATGGCCCAGTTTTGCCCTTTACAGAGAGGAGGCCGCAGGCTTTATTGCCCGGCTTATCAAGACAAAGCTCGCAAAATGTCTTGGAGCTTCCATGCATTCAAAATCAGGCGCAAAAAGCATATCCGGGCTTTCAGACGATTCCGCTGTGCCTGGCATAACTTGAAAGGAGCATCTGGCATTTATGAAAAATATTGGCGGAAAATACAAGGTGCCTGGCCCTGTTTCCAGCGCTGTATTTGAGGAAGAAAGCAAATTCATGGCGCCCGGTCTCCAGTCCATAGCACTTTTTTCAAGGCTCGTTATAAAAAAGGCCCGTGGTGTCCGTGTAACAGACCTGGATGGCAATAATTATATAGACTTTACTGCAGGCATCGGAGTAGGCAGTGTCGGTCATGCCCATCCACACTATGTCAAAGTCCTTTCAGAACAGATCGCCAGGGCGAATTTCGGCAGCTTCTGCTCGGAAAACAGGCTCGAATTTCTCAAACTGCTGACATCCATGACCCCTCCAGGTATTGATGCTGTCCAGATGTATTCCGGTGGCGCAGAGGCGGTTGAGGCTGCACTCAGGCTGGCAAAATCGGTTACTCATAAATATGAATTTGCTGCCTTTTGGGGAGGCTTTCATGGCAAGACGGGTGGCGTTATGGGGATGCTGGGTGACACTTCGTTCAAGGCCGGGCTGGGGCCGCTTATGCCCGGAGTCTATCTGCCCGGCCCATACGCATATTGCTACAGATGCAGGCTCGGCCTGGAACACCCTGGTTGCGGTTTTGCCTGCCTGGAATGGTTCAAGGAAGGACTGAAAAGGCAGTCAACACACAATATCGCAGGCATTCTGATAGAACCCATACAGGGAACAGCAGGGAATGTGGTTCCTCCAAAGGGCTACATGAACGCGGTCCAGGAATTATGCAGAGAACTTGACGCGCTTCTTATTGCTGATGAGATGATAACCGGCTTTGGCCGTACCGGGCGTGCCTGGGGTGTGGACAGGGATGGTATAATCCCGGACGTGATGACCCTGGGGAAAGGCATAGGAGGCGGTTTTCCAATGAGCGCCCTGGCCAGTTCCATGGAAGCAGCCAGTGCAAAACCATTCGGGAATCCCAGTGGAAGTTCCTCCAGCTATGGAGGGAATCCCATGGCAGCTGCAGCCGGACGCGCAGTGCTGGAAATCATCAAAAATGAAAATCTTATTGATAATTCCCGTAGGATCGGGGCCATACTCAGGAACAGCCTGCTGGAATTGAAGGAGCATTGCGGCATCATTGGAGACGTGCGCGGAGAAGGTCTCATGATCGGAGTGGAACTGGTCTCTGACAGGAAAACAAAAGAACCCCTCCGCAAGGAACTGACCCGTCAGCTCTTCCATGAATGCCTGGATAGAGGCCTCATATCAATGTGTTACGGCTACAATATCAGGATAAACCCTCCACTGATTATCACCGAGGACGAAGCCATGGAGGGATTCCAGGCGCTTAAAGGCGCACTGCTGGCCATAGAGGCCAGGGTCTGAAAAGGTTGTTATATGGTTGCAAAGGGAGCAATAATAGGATTTGGACATATTGCAGCAAATGGTCATGTGCCTGCATATCTGGAAACCCCTGCCGTAAGAATAGAGGCAGTCTGTGACAGCCATCCCGACAGGGCGGAATTGTGCAGGACTCTATTGCCTGGCTCCAGATTCTATTCCTCCGCGATGGATATGCTTCAGAAAGAAGACGTGGATTTTGTAGATATTTCCACTCCTCCCGCCTTCCATGCCGAATTTATTCTCCAGTCTCTGTCTTCAGGAAAGCACGTTTTGTGTGAAAAACCGCTTGTCCTCAGCCAGGAAGATCTTCTCAGCATCTGGAAGGCGTCCAGGACCGCCGGCAGGACGGTGGTCACTGTCCATAACTGGCGTTATTCTCCTATTCTGCAAAAGGTCGAAGCTATAATGAAAGACCGGATGATTGGCATCCCGGAGGAAATAGAATACAGGGTCATCAGGACCCAGCCATCTGTAGCAGTTGAGGCAGGGGCCTCGGAAAACTGGAGACTTGATCCCGATATTGCAGGAGGCGGCATCCTTGTGGATCACGGCTGGCATGCCTTCTACCTGGTAAATGCCTGGGCTGGCGGCATGCCTAAAAGTGTAAACTGCACCCTGGAAAACAGAAAATTCCACAATATGCAGGTTGAAGATACTGCAGAAGTGCTGCTGGATTACGGCCATTCAGTTGGCAGAATGTTCTTTACATGGGCTGGAGACACCAGAGATAATTCCATCTTCATAAAGGGTGACCGTGGAGAGATCAAGGTGCTTGATAGCGATATACTGGTGGAGAATGACAGGGGAACATCAAGGATATCGTTTGACCATGGCCTCTCTCATGGCTCGCATCATGCAGATTGGTATACGGCAGTAATAAATGAACTTCTTACAGAGATGCAGAATCCGAAGTTAATGGGCGGCAATTTTTCCGAGGCTGCATGCTGCCTGAACCTGCTGTTGCATTGCCAAAAATCCAGTGTCAGCGGTCAAACTGTAAAAATAGAGGACTGGCGCAACAATGCATAGCTGCATGTCCCACCCCGCCATTTGCTATTGAAACGGAACCTGCCATGAGCTGTATGCTGCTGATCCCTGCAATCCACAGGGAAGACCTGCTGGCCACGAGGGTTGCCGGCCTGACCCTTGCTGAAAGGCTGTATCATCATGGCCGAAAGGCTGGAATGGACAGGATCCTGATCACAGTTGCCGAAGATTCTGAGCTTTGGTCCATCCCTATCCTCAAGAGTTGCCTGGCATCTAACTATTCAGATACGCACTGCGCCAATATCGACCGGTGCATCGTATGCAAACCCGGCATCCTGCCGGACATAGAATGCCTGAAATGGCTTAGCCAGGTTGAAATCAAACAAGATGAACTTCTTGAATTTCAAGGGCTGTTCATATTCAAGCCATCCGGCCAGGGCTTTGAACTGCAAAGGGCCTTTGAACATGACGGTTATTCCAGCCTGCTGGAATTCCTGCGCACCCACCTGTTAGAAAAAACAAATGCATGTGAAAATGGCAGGATATTTGATCTTACCATTGATGCAAATGTAGCAAGAGTAGAAAAAATACTGTTCCGTTCCCTTATAAAGTCCACAGAGGGCTTCATGTCCCGCCATGTGGAAAGGCGCATATCCCTTGCCATCTCGCGCCGCCTTGTAAATACCCCGACAACACCCAACCAGATCACTCTTTTAAGTATTTTAATAGGCCTGGCTGGGGCATGGTGCATCAGCCTTGGAACAGGCCTGTTACAGGTAACCGGCGCGCTTCTTTTCCTGCTGCATTCTATTGTAGATGGATGTGATGGAGAGATTGCCAGGATAAAATTCATGGAGAGCAGGTTAGGCGGCATACTGGATTTCTGGGGAGATAACATAGTTCATGCAGCAATATTCACTGCCATAGGAGTTGCATGGCATAACCGCACAGGTTCCATATTGCCAATCATGCTCTCTGGAGTGGCTGTGGCTGGCACATTTCTGTCTGCACTGCTGATCTATCTATCAACCATGCGCAAAAAGGCATCGGAAGAAGGGCCTCTCTATACTTCTGTTGCAAGTTCTCCGTCTAATGCAAGAATAGTAAAGGTTGCCGACTTTCTCTCCAGGAGAGATTTTATCTACCTTGTAGTTATACTGGCTTTTTACAGGCACCTGGACTGGTTTCTTGTGGCATCTGCCATAGGCACCATGGCATTCCTTGCCATGCTGATATGGATAAGGCATAAAGGACAGCCAGGCTAAAACATAAATGCAGGCGTAACCTGTTAATCGGTCCAGTCTTTTTCTTCAAGCCTGCCGCCGGAAGTTTCAGTAAGCAGCTTTATCTTCTGTTCAGCCTCGTCCAGCAACCTGTTACAATGCTTGGTAAGCTTAACAGCCTCTTCAAAAGATGACATGGCCTTTTCAAGAGGCATGTCCTGACTTTCCAACTGTGTAACTATACGCTCCAATTCCTTCAGGGCTGCATCGAATTTCATGTTTTTCTTCATGTCAAGTCCTGTCCTACCTGGTTCCTGTTGCAGAGTATTACCTCTTTTTCATTAACAACATAATCCATGAGTTGATCATGTGGCATCAGGAGAATCTTTTCCATTACCTGAAATGAAAATGCAAGGCCAATCCTTATTGCATTAGGAGCATCCGTGCTTAAAAATCTATCGTAGAACCCTCCACCATAACCATACCTGCCACCGCGCCGATCGAACACGCTTCCAGGCACAAGCACGAGATCTACTATCGCAGGGTCCACCTGCTTGGTCCTGGACTCTATAGGCTCAAGTATGCCATAGGCACCTGGCTTGAGGTCGTCCATGGACTTGATGGCAAATACCAGCAGCCGTTTCTCCTCAATAAGAGTTTTGGGGAGCAATACCGGCTGTTGTCTGGCAAGGCGCTTCTCAATAATTGAAATAGTATCCGCTTCGCTCCTAAAAGAAGCGAACAAAAGAGGCCACCTGGCTGATTGATAGACAGGAATGCGACCAAGCCGGGCATGGATAGCTGAACTCAGGGAAACAATAGAACTTCTGGATAGACTATCCCGCTTGGCTAAAACCTGTTTCCTGAGATGAAAGCCGGATGGAGCTGACAACAGATCAAAGAGAGCGGCCAGGGAAAAATATGCGCATGCAGGAAGATTTCTTAAGGCTGTGCCTGCCCCATACAGGTTGGCACTTGTTGTCACGGAATAGGATATTTCTGCCAGTGGGTATATTCTTGAGAGATTTGGCCATGAGATAAAGGTCTCCATCCGGGCTGTAAAACTTTGACCCGACAACCCGTACAATAGTACCGGGCTGGAGGTTCAGATGAATGCGCTCAAGAAACCATCTTGGCGCAGTGACCACATGAAAGACCCTGGAACGAGATTCCATTGTGAAACATCTCAGCCCTCGAAATTCACAGCCATTGAATTTCAGGACTGTACCCGAAAGGATGATCTCGGTGTTCTCGTCGTACCCGGTACGGTCCGTCCCGGCCTGGACCGAATTGACCAGCATGGGCATGGCCAAAAGAAAACTGAGTACAATCACCTTATTTTTTACCATGTTCGCTGCTTCCTCTCCCAATTCCAGTTTTCAAACATACATGATGTAAATCAGCCGATTCAGCGGCATATTGTTACCGCCCAGGTATAACGGCAATGTATGATCTTGAATTATATATAAATCTTAACCATGTTAGCTCCCTGCATGAAGTGTGCCGTCCAAGGCTATCGATACATAGAACAGCCCTCTTTTAAGCAAAATATTCTAACATGCTGTTATAATAGCTCTTTCACAATGAATTAGCATGTTATGCCCGTCATGGCGGCCACACTTTACAGGTCAGTGCATAAATATGCAGATTTTGCGTAAGATGCAAAATTTGCACTTTGCCATAATGCAAAATTTGCACTTTGTCTGAAACGCTGATTTTTCTGCAGGGCCTGATCATCGGAACGATGATTCACAACACACAGGGGGATATAAATTGCCGCACTGAAGATATACGTCAGGAATAAATAAATGAGGCGGTATGCAAACAGAAAAAGATAACACATATCTGACCACCACAGGATAGCTCTATGGACTGAGAAACACCTTAATTACCGCTGGTTACCTGCATTCCGCGCAGATTCCCTTGCGTAAATTAAAAAAAACCGGGACGAAGACAAACCTTGATATCATCTAAAAAGACAAAAAAAGAAGGCCTTCTTAT